>CAZFMU010000067.1:0-4883 GCA_964520165.1 uncultured Salinarchaeum sp.
CGCCGTTGCGACGGCGGCAGCCGAGGCGGTCGCTGGCGCCGACGCGAACCCACCGACTGAGGCCCGGTTTGACGCCGTCTGTATTGCGGTCCCGATGTCAGCTGCCGAAGAGGCCATCGCAGCCCACGCCCAACGAGCCCGTCGGGCGATTGTTGACATTACCGGCGAGATGGCGACGGCGACAGCCGCAATGGCGACCCACGCCCCGGAGCTTGAGCGGGCGAGTTTCCACCCCCTGTTCGCCGCATCGAACGCTCCCGGTAATATCGCCGTCGTTGTCGATAACGACGGACCGACGGTCCAGCGGATGCGCTCGGCCCTCGAAACGGCCGGTAATACGATCGTTGAGACGACGCCAGCGGAGCACGACCGGGCAATGGAGACCATCCAGGCGGCCGCACACACGGCGGTCATCGCCTACGGGCTGGCCGCCGCCGAGGTTCCGGAGGGGTTTGCGACGCCAATCTCCCGGACGCTTGAGGAGCTCGTTGAACGAGTAACCAGTGGCGATCCGACGGTCTACGCGGAGATCCAACAGCAGTTTGCCGGAGCCGACCGCGTGGCTGACGCCGCCGCCCGACTCGCGGACGCTGACCCCGACACGTTCGTCGAACTATACGAGGCCGCGAATGCGACCCGCGAGTGAGCATGGTTGACCGCGAGACAATCTGTGATACCGCAAAGTACCTGCGACAGGTGCGACCGATTGACCCCGAAGAGATCCAGGAGTACGTCGATGAACACCCCGGCGTGGTTCGACAGGTGCTCCGTGAGGAAGCGCCCACACTCGGACTGATCGAGACCGACGCGGGGACATTCGAGCCCGTCGATGAGACGCCGGTTGCGCCGACCGCTGGTCCGATCACCGCGGTACCAGAGCGGTACACCAACGTGATACGCGACACCCTAATCGACGCGTACGGCCCCGACTGGGCAGCGGGTGACAGCGGCAATCGACTACGTGAGCGAATCCGTGCGTTCAAAGATGCGTATTTTCGCGGCGCCCCCGTTACCTATGACCGTGACACGGCACTCGGATACGCCATCTATCACCTACCGGACTACTACGCAGCGATCCAGTATGTCCTCCGTGACCTGACGACGGCCGGTCTGCTTGATCGCTCGGTGTCGGTTTGCGATGTTGGTGCAGGGGTGGGGGGACCGGCCCTTGGGCTGATTGACTCGCTGCCCGATGACGCTCTGCTCACCTACCGGGCGATCGAACCGAGTGACGCCGCCGCAGACTTGCTCACATCACTGCTCTCGGCGACGGGGCCGAACAGTCACTCACAAATCGACCGTACGACGGCCGAAACGGCCGATGTCGGGGGGCCATACGACCTCATCATCTTTGCTAATGTCCTAAGCGAACTCGATGATCCGGTCGCGGTTACCGAGCGGTTTCTCGACGCGCTGGCCCCGGACGGCACGATGATGCTCCTGGCGCCAGCGGACCGCAACACGACCCGGACTCTCCGGACGGTTGAGCGGGCGCTGGTGGACGACGGACCGGCGACGACCTTCTCGCCGACTCTCCGGCTGTGGCCACATGCCCGCCCGACCGACGAGGGCTGGTCCTTCGCCGTCGGACCGGAACTTGATCGATCTCCGCTTCAGACGACGCTCCAGGCGGCCGCCCCAACCGATGAGGACGCCTTTGTGAACACCTCTGTGAAGTACGCCTACGCGCTTTTGCGCACCGACGGTCGACGACGGATCGCGGTCGACCCTGATCCGGCAATGTGGGCCCGGCTTGCAGACTCAGAGGCCCACGTCGGCGATCGGATTGACCTCATGGCCGTCAAACTCAGCGCAGACCTTGCCGAGGGCGCTAATCCGCTCTTCCGGATCGGTGACGGCAGTCAATCGACCGATCACTTCGCCGTCCTTGCGAAGGAGACGAGTCTCAACCGGGCGCTCCGGGAGGCGGACTACGGCACGCTCCTGACGATCGAGTCAGGGCTCGTCCTCTGGAACGACGACGAGGCGGCCTACAACGTGGTTGTCGACGATGAGACCGTGGTCGACGCCGTTGGATCCTGACGGTCGGAGTGTTTTTTGTGCCCGCTCTCCTCATTAGGCGACATGGCGACTACCGAGCGCCCGACGGTCTTGTTGACGAACGACGACGGGATTACCAGCCCCGGCCTGACGGCGCTCCAGTCGGCGCTCTCGACGGTTGCGGATGTCACAGTCGTTGCCCCGACCCAGGATCATAGTCACGCCGGCCGGGCTGTCTCCTGGGAGGTGCCGGTATCAGACCACCAGCTGGGATACGCCGTCGATGGAACGCCCGCAGACTGTGTGATTGTCGGCATCGATGCGCTCGATGTCGACCCGGACCTTGTGGTGTCAGGGGTAAACAAGGGGGCGAATATCAGCGAGTACGTCCTCGGTCGGTCTGGCACCGTCAGTGCCGCCGTTGAGGCGGCATTTTTCGATGTCCCGGCGATCGCCGCCTCGTTGTATGTCCCACCGGATGTTGGCAACCCGGATGGTATCACCCTCGACGAATCCGCCTATGCCGACGCCGCGGCGGCCGTCAGGTATCTTGTCGCTAAGACGACGACCCAGGATCCCTTCGACAGTGCCGATTATCTCAACGTGAATGTACCATATACGGACACGACGGTCACCGAAATGCGGATTACTCGACCCTCGGACCGCCACGAGATGGGCGCGCGGCAGAATGGTGATGTTGCGACTCTAGTCGATCAGGTCTGGGAGTTGATTGCGGCCGGCGAGCTCGACGAACCCGAGGGGACCGATCGTCGAGCCATGCTTGATGGTGCAATTAGTGTCTCGCCGCTACGGGCGCCTCACGCCAGCGATCCCAACGAGACACTCGCATCTGTGGTTGAGGGCTTCGCGGGCCCCCGCCCCGAGGAGTAGCTACGGCCGACGGCGGGCATCCTGGGCGGCGTGGGTGTCGCCGGCCTCAAGCGCGTCTTCGAGATCCATCGCCTCGATGATCTCCCGGGCGGCGCTGTAGGGATCAGCCGATCCATCGAGTACCGACTCCGCGATGGCATCCATTCCGCCACGACGGTCGATCGCCGCGGCGATGGCTGTCTCAAGATCGTCCTCAACGAGGGTACGGACCTCGGCGGCCGTCCGCTCAGTCGCCGCACTGGCGAGTCCGCCCGAGGCTCGCAGGTGGCTACGATGATCCTCAAGTGCCCCGACGAGGTCGTCGATCCCTTCGCCCTCGGTTGCGACCGTCGTGAGGATCGGCTTTTCCCAGCCGTCACTCCGGTCCGGTCCTGGCCCTTCATTCGCCATGCGGAGCATGTCCTCAAGCTCGTGGACGGTTCGTTCGGCGCCGTCGAGATCGGCCTTGTTGACGACGAAGATGTCGGCAATCTCGAGCACCCCCGCCTTGAGCGTCTGAACGACATCGCCGGCGTCCGGCGGGACCAACAGCAACACCGAGTCGGCGGCTCGAACCACGTCGATCTCGTTTTGGCCCGTGCCGACGGTTTCGAGGAAGACGACATCCATCCCGAAGGCCGACAGCGCCCTGACGGCCTCGGTCGCAGCCGTCGAGAGGCCGCCGAGTGCGCCGCGGGCGCTCATCGATCGGAAAAACACCCCTGAGTCCTCCATTGTTGAGGAGACCCGGATACGATCTCCGAGGACGGCCCCGCCAGAGTACGGCGAGGAGGGGTCAACGGCGATGACCCCTACATCAAGATCGCGCCCCCGGTAGGCGGCGATTAGCTCCTCAACGAGCGTTGACTTGCCCGATCCAGGACTGCCCGTCACGCCGATGACGGCTGTCTCGTTCGGGTCGGCGTGTTCGTAGAGCCGGGCGACCAGGTCTCGGTATCCCTCGGTCCGGTTCTCGATCGCGGAAATCGTGCGGGCGAGTGCACGCTGTTCGCCGGCCAGCAGGCCTTCGACAAGCGTCTCGGTCGGCAGACTCATCGTGGGGCGTTCTCGCGGACAAACTCGATGGTGGTATCGAGGTCCGTACCGGGGCCGAACACCTCGGCGACGCCGGCCGTCTTGAGGTCCTCGATGTCCTCGTCGGGGACGACACCACCGACGATCAGGAGGGTGTCCTCAAGGGCGTTCTCGGCCTCAAGCCCGTCAAGGATCTCCGGGATAACCGTGTTGTGGGCCCCCGAGAGAATGGACACGCCGACGACATCAACGTCCTCTTGGACGGCCGCTCGCACGATGTCCTCCGGAGCATTGTGCAATCCCGAGTAGATCACCTCGAAGCCGGCGTCGCGGAACGCGCGGGCGATGACCTGCGCGCCCCGGTCGTGGCCGTCGAGTCCTACCTTGGCGATGAGACACCGAATCGTCTCCTGTCCGTGTTCCTGTTGGGCACCCATAAATGAGGGTATCAAGTGGGGAGGTTTTATTGTAACGGACGTTCGCCCGGGATCCTTCGTGGGCTTTCTCCGTGTCCCATCGATACCGGTGGACACTCGCCGGGGATCACGCCCGAACGCCGTCAGTACTATCCGACCGGCCCGTATGCGTACCGGTTGTGAGCGACCCCGGGGCACCCTCCGAACATCACCGCTGGAACAACAAGTACAGCGATCCGTCGTTTGAGATGCCATCATATCCAATTCCAGCCCTCGAACGGTGGGTCGATGAGCTCCCCGACGGCCGCGCACTTGATGTCGCAACGGGGTCGGGTCGGAACGCGATCTTTCTGGCCGAACACGGCTATACGGTGGATGCCATCGACATCTCGGATCGAGCACTCCGTCGCGGACAGACCCGGGCTGAAAAACGAGGGGTCTCCGTCGAGTGGCTCTGTGCGGATGTTCGCGAGTACCCATTGCCCTCCGCGACCTACGATGTGATCACGATGAGTGCCTCTGATGGCGAAACGCTTTTCATTTTAGGTTTACCTAAACCCA
>CAZFMU010000067.1:4893-7274 GCA_964520165.1 uncultured Salinarchaeum sp.
GCGCTGGCACCCGGCGGTGTCTTCATCGGTGAGGTCCATCTCCGGACGAGCGATACGATCGACCGCGGCCCGGATGATCCGCGTCGCCGCGCTCGCGCGAATGAACTGCTTCGGAACTGCCTCGATTTGACGGTCCTTTCCTACGCCGAGCGACTGCGTCCCGAAGATGGCCGGCGAAACGCGCTGGCCACGGTTGTGGCCCGCCGCTCGCAGGGCGGGAGCCAGTCATATCCGAGTGTTCGGCGTACCGATGAGTGCCTCTGATGGCGAAACGCTTTTCATTTTAGGTTTACCTAAACCCATCAGTAATGACGACGGGGGATTCCCGCGAACAAGAGCCGGAGGAGTCGCCGACGATCCAGACACACCGTAGCCGTCCGGGCCGGGTGGTGTTCACCGAAGAGGACAATCCTGACGGCTGGATCGGGACGGATCTAACCGTCGATCTTGAGCGATAGCGACCGTTCGTCTTGGTCTCCGTAGGCGAAGCTACTCAGGTGTCCGTCACCGCGAAAGAGGCTGTTGTGTGGTCAACCGGCCGTTGGCGGTGGGACGAGGAAGGGTGATCCGGATGGTCGTTCCCGTTCCGTCGACATCAACCGCGACGGTCCCGTCGTGGCCGGTAATCACCCACCAGACGATCCACAGTCCGATGCCCTGTCCGTGGTTCAGGGCCGTCTCGTGTTCGCCGCGGATGACGCGTTGTTCTTGTGGTGGCAGTCCTGGCCCGTCATCAACAACGGCGATCGTAACGGTCTCTGGCGCCGGATCGATCGACAACCAACAGGTGGCGTCCGGCCCGGCGTGGATGGCCGCGTTCTCACCGAGTTCGTACACGGCTGTTTCGATGGTCGGGAGCCCTAGTAGTCGCACCGGCGTTGGGGCCTCCACGTGGGTGTGCAGCCCGGAATAGTCGCTCTCAAGTCGTCTGGCGACGCGTTCAAGTACCGTATCGACTGGGATCTCACGAAATGTGGGACGTGTCTGGGCGATCTTCCGCAGTTCGTGAGACTTCTCGGAGAGCGTAATGAGTCGATCGACACTCGAACGGATGATCTCCGGATCCGGATCTGGATCATCGAGTTGGTCAATCAGGAGTTCGAGATAGCCCTTGATGATCGACGTGTCATTGCGAAGGTTGTGCCGAAGCAACCGACCGAAAATGCCAAGCAGCCGGTTGCGATTGTCGAGTGCGGTCTCGTACTCGCGGCGTGCGAAGTTCCGTTCGAGAATGGTTCCAAGCGCGTTGATGAAATCGATCTCAGTGTCGTGATATCCCTCCTGTTTGGGCGTCCGATCGGAGAAACACAGCGTTCCATACAATCCGTCACCAAGGGCTATCGGCACGCTGGCGTGACACTTCCACTCGTACCGCTGGGCAGCGATATCGTCGGCGTACTCGCTGTCTGACACATCCCCGAGGGCGACCGTATGACCCGTATCGGCGGCGTGACGACAGAATGTCGTGTGATACGGTGTCGCCTCGCCGACTGCCACGGGCCCCTCCTCGGCGGTGCTCGCGACGACCTCCCAGTGGTCAAGTTCGGGAACGATCCGCGCGAGATAACCATGCTCAACGTTGAGATGCTCGGCCCCGACGTCCGCCGCGTACTCGGCCACCTCAAAGAGCGGCCGCTCCGCGTTGAGCAACTCGTTGAGCGTCGTCGCTGCCGATGCGTCAGACATCGCTATCGGGTATATCTATATGAATTTTCACAATGGTTATGGATGACGGAACCACCGATGGCTTTCTCCAACCTGTCGGAAGGAATATTGTCTTGGCCGATCAACATTAGAGTAGGACCGGCGGTCGCCTTCGATCAACCGCCGCGATCTTCGATATCCATGTCACACGCCGACCCGAATCCCACGTGGCGCGACCGTATCGAGCAGATGCGACAGGCCAAACGCGAGTACTTCCGGGATTCCCCGCGATCGCCGCTTCCGCCGGAACTGCGCGGTGACGACTTCCCTGGACTCGACTACTACGAGCCCGACCCGGATTACCGGTTTGTCCTCCCGCTTGTCGAACACGACGAAAAGGAGACGGTGACTGTCGAGACCACTGCTGATGGCACCCAGCGGTACCTCCGGTGGGGGGAGTTCACCTTCGAGATTGACGGCGAGTCACACACGCTGCAGGCCTATCGGCCGGATCATGACGCAGACCGGCTGTGGGTCCCCTTCCGCGACGCCACAAGCGGCGAGGAAACCTACGGTGCCGGTCGGTACCTTGATCTTGAGCCCGATGATCACCTGACCGACGATGGGTGGGTGCTTGATTTCAACGAGGCATACAATCCAACCTGCGCGTACAACGCCGCCTACGAGTGTCCGATGATTCCGATGGAAAACTGGCTTGAGATTCCAATCAGGGCCGG
>CAZFMU010000067.1:7374-8974 GCA_964520165.1 uncultured Salinarchaeum sp.
GTCGACCTGCTGGTTCTTGAGACCGGGTGGGACCGTTACTGGGGGACTGATCAGTATCGTGAACACCCGGCGCTGACGCCAGCGGCGGCCGCCCACGTCCGTGACCTTGGCTGTGGACTCGGTCTCGACACCGTCAGTCCTGATCCGCCGACGGCCGAGGACCATCCCGCCCATCAGCGCCTCCTCTCGGCTGACCGGGCAATTATCGAGAACCTCCGGGGGCTCGATCCGCTTCCCCGACAGTTCGAACTGATTGCACTACCGCTGCCGATCGATGCCGATGGCGCGCCGGTGCGGGCGATCGCCCGGTACGACCCCGATTAGGAGCGCTTGACCGCGCAGGTGTTGATTCCCAGCGCGGCATAGAGCCCACAGAATCCGGTGAACGCCGTGCCGAGGAGCATTGCGGCGACGATACCGAGGATCGGCGAGAGGACGGCCGGCCCGGGCAGTGCGTTGGCAAGAATGCCCAGTGACCATACGCCCGCGAGGGCGCCGATGACGATACGCGCGTACTTGTCTGTCCGCCCGACGTTTTGGGCCATGTGCTAGTGTAGGTGTCGACAGGAATAGGCGTTGTCCCGGCGGGGATCGGTGCCGACAGACACCTGTTGCAAGACGGCCTACACTGTAGTGATGTGGGGGCGTCTCGGGCAGGGACTCCTCGATATCGGCATCGCCCTCGGACAAATCCTCTTCGTTGCCCTCGTCTACGCCGGGCTATGGCTGACGGGCCTCCTCCGGCGGCGGGCGCGCCGCCGCAGTCACGGGTGATCCCGACGCGTTGGCCCGGGCGTTGTGCCGGGTCGACCGGGGGGTTCGCGGTCGTCTCGCCGCACACCGACGCGGCCGCACCGCTTGAGCCGCTGCCTGTGACGCACCCATCGATCAGGGAGCGGATCGCCCGCCTATGACGCACCCTTGAGAGACGTTAACCACAAGTCCTCGCCGCTCGTCAGGCCCGACATGGACTTCATCGTCGCGACGGACGGGTCCAGCACGAGCGATACGGCCATCGAACACGCACTGACAATCGTTGAGCGGATGGGCGCCTCGCTGACAGCCGTACACGCGGTCGATCCGAGCGTCTACGAGGAGCCATCGGGCGATCCAGTAGCGAGTCTGGGTGAGGCCGAGCGGCACCTCATCATCGAGAGCGTCGAGGAAGCCGAGGAGCGCGGCGAGGAGATTCTCGACGACGCGATTGATCTCGCCCACAGCCACGGCGTCGAGATCCGAACCGAGCTGCTCTATGGCGATCCGACCCGGGTGATCCCGACATACGCTCAAGAAGAGGAGATGGACGGCATCTTCGTCGGCCACCGCGGGCTCTCGCGGTCGCACGAGCGCGCGCTCGGGAGCGTCGCGAAGGCCATCGTCGACCGGACACCAATCCCGGTCACCATCGTCCGGTAGGTTGCGGGGATCGGTGGATTCAGGCCGTCGGCGCCCCACCGATCGGTATGGACGCCGTCTTCAGTTGTCCCGGCTGTGGTACGTACTTCGAACCAGACGAGGAGGCTCTCCGTGCAACCTGTCCCGACTGTGGCGGAACGGTCGTGGCGCGCTTTGGCGCCTGCTGAGGCCGGTGCACTCATTG
>CAZFMU010000068.1:0-8815 GCA_964520165.1 uncultured Salinarchaeum sp.
TATCCTCAGTCCCGACATACACAGTCCCGTCAGCCAAAACTGGAGCAGTCTCAGCCGGCTCTTTAGCCTCTGATTCCCAAATCACCTCTCCGGAGTCGGCATCAATCGCACATACTGATGACGAGTTGACTTCAGTAACAAATATAGTACCATCTGCAACAAGCGGCGAATACTGTGAATGTCCCCTATCTGAGTGCCAGACTTCAGAGCCAGAAGAGACATCTAACGCATATAATCCGTTACCTGTCGCATAAACGATACCGTCGAAGACGGTAGGCGAACTAAGTCGATTAATTCCAATGTCCCTTTGCCAAATCTTCTGTCCGGTTTCAGCATTGATCGCATATAATATCCCGTCGTCATTGCCCACAAATACCGTTCCGTCGACGACTTCGGGTGAAGAACGAATCCACATATCCGTTTCGAACGTCCATCGTCGGTCTCCGGTCTCCGCATCCAATGCGTAGAGATTGCCGTCATTGCTCCCGATATAGACGGTCTTGCCAATGACAGTCGGCGATGAAGCGACATAATCTCCCGTTTTGAATTGCCAGATTCCATCTCCCGGATTCAACTGTTTTCCCGACGCCGTCCCCAGCATGATTGAACCTGTCCCAAGGGTCGCTGTTGCGCTAACGAACTGCCTTCTGTTCATAATCTCTCAGTGATATCTGCTGTAGTTATCATATAACATCTCGAATAAGCTTTATGAAATTCTGTTTTGATGGAAGATACTAAACCAGCGGAATCCAAGGTCGTACTTAGTAGTGTGCAGACATCACTACTGGACAATATGAGATATAACATTCAATTTAATTGCGTCGCAAGCTAAAATGTATTAACTGTTATATAATGCTTCGATCCGAAGGTAGGTGGATTAGTGAACCCCAACGGCATCGTACAGTACGTCTACAGTACTAAGCAATGTATTGTCACTCACATAAGATTCTGTAATTCGTCTCTGAGATGGACAAGCGTGTCGTACCGATCATCGGGACGCTCCGCGAGAGCCTGTGGAACGACGGTATCGATGTTTTCAATGGGATATGATGTGGTACTTGGTGCCGGAGCATCCGGGTCGTTCGGCCGGATACCGAGGAGAACCTCGTAAATAAGCGCACCGACGCGGTAAATGTCAGCAGATTCTGTCGCCTCTGGCTCCTCTGTGTTTGGTAACTGGTAGGCGTTATCGGTGTCAATAATTAGCTCGTCGACAGCACCGCGAAGCGTAGCAGTCCCGTCGGGGCCGACGAGAACACCCGCTGGCGAGAGCGCGGTGTAGCTCATCCCGTGACGACGGACGTGGTGGACTGCGTCGCAGACTTGGACGAATACATTAAGCAACGCGTCTGTGGATAATGCGTCACGACGGGCGGAGATTGTCGGTGCTTCAGTCGGTTCAATGGCCGCCCACGGGATCGGGTCTGTCCGCACGGCGTAGGTAGTAAGGAGGTGTTGGTGCGCCGGTAATTGACTCCAAGGGCGAACGCTGTTGAGAAACTGCTCCGCATGACTTGTTTTAATCGTCTGGTCGCCTTCATGTAACGGGGAAGCAATCCATAGTGTCTTCTTGTTTGTAGTCGCTTTCCGGAGTTGGACGCTTGCTGTCGTCACGACCGGGTCGTTAAATTCAAGATTACTATACTCCGGAATCACCACCCCTTCGGATGTTGGACCGACTTCAGTAACAACATCACCTGTTGATGTCTTGTTTAGCCGGTTACGAACGGCACGATATCCGAGATATGCCGCTCCGAGTCCCCCAACTCCAGCGAGTGATAGCCATGCAGGCGAACCGGATGATCCGAAGGTCTGCCTGAGGATTACATCTACTGGAGTATTTGATTCCGATTTCGAGGTGAGAGATTCGGTTGTAGTCGAACCGGTAGTATCCTCGGAAGAACCTGACGAGGAGGCTCCCGAAGAGGACGGTCCACTAGGTTCGGTTATCGAGTACAAACGGCCACCGGAAGTTGAGGCAATAACGTGGCCGTTCCGAGTGTGACGCGATAAATAGAAGTTCACGTTCCACTCGCTATGAGCTGACCATCTCAGGGTGCCTGTTTTCGGACCAATGGCGTAGATGTTGCCCCCATGGCTCCCGGCGTACAACGTCCCATCCAGCACCTGTAGCGAGCTGATCGCCCCTTGTATCTGTTGCGACCACTGTACCTCTCCAGAGTGCTGATTAAGTGCATGAATAATCGAAGAATCGCTCGACATATCACTTCCAGAGAACTCTGCTATGAAGAGCTTACCTTCGAATGGATACATCGCCGTCAGACTACTGTTCTCAGAGGCACGCCAGTTAGCCTTGCCGGAGTCAGGGACAACGGAAATCACATTCTCCCCTCCAATAAACAAGGCATTTTCTGTCAATACAGGCTGTGGAGCAAGTCCACCCTGGGAAACTGAGGCTAAGTTCCAAAGTAAGTCACCGGATTGGGCATCAATAGCCGTCTCCCCAGCGTATAGAGTCCCTTCGGAAATAAGCAATGGAGCATCAAGTCTATACGATGACTTACCATTAGAAGGATATCGCCATAATATATTACCGGTAGCTAAATCAAGCGCGTAGATAGCCCTCTCTTCACGGGCATAAAAGTAGACGGCCTGATCATCTGAGGCAAGTAGCGTTGGATCCGGTGTGCCGGAAAATCCGCTGAACTTCCACTGCTGACTCTGTGACGTCACATCTATCGCGTGGATCGATCCATCGTGGTTATCTAGATCAATTCCAGTTCCGAAACACACTGTCTCATTCGTGACCGTCGGGGTCGCCCATATCGGTAAGGGCACATCATACTGCCAGACTGGCTCGCCGCTTGAAAGTTCAACCGCGTATAATGTTCCCGTCTCGGCTTCATAATCCTCACCTCCTATGAAAACGGTGTCTTCATGCACGAGCGGCGGGGCCCAAAAGTGACTGGCATTGCCGGCAGAGGGGAACTGCCATTCAGCCACTTCGGGCGGCCGAATCGGTGTACTCTCCTGGGTCGCCGCGAATGTACTTCCGGCCATCACGGTCCCAACACTTGACATTCCAGTCAGGAAGTCCCGCCGCCGAAACATGGTCATATCCAGTAATATCAATTAGACCGATAATAAATGATGTGATAATCTATCGAATAGTATGAAAATACATCATTTGGTAAATTATAAACATGCGATTTTATTTTACTATCTTTCATGAGGATTGAGACGCAGTGAGGCACCTTTTCTCATAGCTAAATCACTCTCCTCGCCATTTTTAGTCAATTAGACTGTATTCTCACGTCGCCGAGTACGCGATTTACTCTTCATCCATAGGATAATTCTTGCACATAGACAAGCAAAATACTTGCAGATATTCGTTTAGTGCTATCGGTGGAATATTTGAAAAGACAGTGAAAAATATATTACAGACTACGTTTGCTTGACTTTAGAAGCGGTATTACCCCATTATTTTAACACAGGAAAAACCATACTGTACATAAAATTTGAAATAAAAGAAATGAGGATTGACAAGTAGTGCTACGACATTTCAATTATGAAACGTCGACAATTTGCAGCTAATGGGACGTTAATGAGTCTCGGCATGCTGAGTAAAGATAGGTTTAATAACAATACTCTTGAAAAATATCAAAGATCGGTGGTGAAGCCAAAGCAGATATGGAAGCTCAATATCCGGTCGTCTGAAGTGTCAATAGGTGATAGTTGGGGAGGGAATGTAGTGTTGAATGCACGAAATGAAAAAACGCTTTACAATGTGGATCTTAGCACAGGTGAATTAGTATGGGAGTCGGACATACCAGATAAAACTAATGACACGAACAGAGAGCCGGCAGATCTATCACTATCTAATGTTAAGAACTCAAGTGTGTTTGTGGCTGATGAACACGGAGTGATTTATGCTGTTGACCTCAATACCGGGAATATTCGCTGGCGATTTGATACCGAACACTCAGATATTTCCTTTCCCGATATTGCGGGAAACACAGTTGTCACGCTTGTCGGGGATTATTCAAAGGATGCTGAATTGGTGTTAGCTATTGATAGCAATACTGGAGAAAAGAAATGGGAATTTGAGGTTAAGGGAGACCCTTGGGTACGCGCGTCACAGCAGTGGAGGGATCGATCAAGTATGATTCTAGTCGGAGGTATGCAAGCCTATCGGCTAAACCCTGACACCGGAGAGATAATCTGGACATTTGATCCGACACCCGAGTCAAATAGTCAATTAGACGTTTCATTTCCTGCGGGCGGAGGAACTATTGTAGAGTCAGAACAGAAAATACATCAAGTGGATCTCAAAACTGGGGAGAAATTATGGGAATTTAATAAAAATAACTACATGCACACTGGGTGGACTCCAAGCGATTCTGCTGTCTACTTGTTACACAGCACAGACGGCAGAATACTCTCATTATCGATAAACCGCGGGGAAAAGCAGTGGGAAACAGATGTCGGAAACGCTGTACCTGTCATAAAAAGCGACTATGGGAGACTCTTATTCGCTTCAACAAAAAACACGCTTTATGCAATTAATAAACAAAATGGAGAGGTCAAGTGGTCGCTGTCAACATCTAGTCAGTCAAAATACAATATTGAGTATGAGGAGGCCGGTGAGATGATATATATTGCTGATGGGCAGCAGCTACGTCAACTCTATCCCGAAAGTGGGGAAGTGGTCTGGTCAAGGAATATTGAACTTGATGATCTACGTGAGCGCAGCGGGGTGCTTATTGGCGGTGGTAAAAATGCTATATATGCGTTCAATGCGGGTGCAGAAGCGGTGGGTAGCTCAAGTGCCGATGATACGAGAGAAGGTGAAAATGGGGAAAGAGCGAACAGCACGGAGTCAACAAGCCAGAACGGACGGACTGTACAACCGACTGCAGTCCTACGGCAGTTTACTTCTGGTGGTAGTGCCCCACTCTTCGGTACGGTTGCCGGAGCTGCAGTTCTCGGATTAGGGGCTGGGGCGCTCAAACTCCTTCGAGACTGGACCAACGACGCTGACTCGGCTGATCATCCCGCGACAAAGGCTTCACAGACAGCCACAGGTGGTCAGGTGGAACTTTCAGTGCCTAACTTCGGGGCTATTTCGACGACAGGGTCGCCGATTCCTTACGAACGGCTTCATGTACAGCCGGCATTGTTCAACGGCACTTCCGTATGGGCCGTTACTCCGGTCCCGCTGGAGTCTGAAACTCTTTCAACAGACTTTGCCAGCCGATTTGAAGAAACTGCCCGAACTTGGGCCAATCTTGACTCCCATCCCCATCTGTTGACCGTACATGATGCCGGGACTGACCCGGTACCCTGGGCAGTACTTGATCCCGGAACGAAAGCAAGCTTTCGCCAGCAAATGACTGACTTGTCTACAAATAAAAAAATCACAGTTCTACACGAAGTATGTGGCGCTCTGCATCACACCTACCGGTACGGGATTGAGTACGATCACCTCACAATCGAGAGTATTGACTATGACGACGGAGAGGCCAGACTGCGTGGATTGCTTGATCAGTTCAACGACACAGCACAGTGGTACTCTGCCCCAGAAGAGGAGGGCCATGGTAGCAGCGAGCAGGCTGTCATCTATCGTATCGGTCTCATCGCATACGAACTGTTCACTGGAACTCTCCCGTATCCTGAGTTCCCCGATGGTGACCCACCACAGCGACACGACCGATCAGAGTTTGACTTCTCCGACACTATCGACATTCCGGCCGGACTCCAAGGCCCCATTGAACGAGCCCTCGCCATTGATCCTGCGGAGCGACACGACAGCGTGCTCCATCTACGGGATGCACTTGCAGACGCGCGCTGATTGGTTAGGCGATATCTGCATGATAGACACGGCGGAGATCGTCGCGGAAGTGCAAGGCAGTCTCGTACCGTTTGTCCTTATCCTTTGCGAGTGCTGTCAACAAGACCTCATCAAGCGAGGCCGGGATCTCGGACGTGACTGCAGACGGTGGAATTGGATCCTCCTGTAATGTAGCAGTGATGCGTTCTCCGTGACTAGATCCCTCAAACGGAAGCGCGTCAGTAAGAAGTTCGTATGCGACGACGCCCAGTTGGTAGATATCGGTACGGTCATCGGTCCCGCCGTACGTCTCCGGACGGAGCTGTTCGGGAGCAGAGTATTCGGGAGTGAGTCCGTGGACGCTCATCGAATGATCAAGGAGCACGTTGGCGAGTCCCCAATCGGTGAGTTTCCCGTATCCATCGGGAGCATCCGCGGTGAAGAGAATATTCCCGGGTTTGATATCGGTGTGGGTAATCCCGCTGCGGTGGGCATGGTGAAGCCCTTCACAGAGCCCTTCAAGTTCGGTGAATATTTCCGTCTGTGACATTCGGTCACGCTGGTCGTCAAGTGTTCCACCGGCCATGTACTCCATTGCAATCCACGGCAGCGGCTCGCTCCCCCAGTCATACACACTGACAATTCGGTGATGATCGTCAATCTCATCCCACACTTCAGCTTCTTCAATCATATCAACTACTGAGGCGGTATCAACCGTTTCGTCGCTCGAAACGCGGGGGAGTTTCAATGCAACAGGATACCGGCTGGAATCGGTAGTGAGTTCCGCCTTGTAGACATCGGCCGAGCCGCCAGATCCAATCTGGCGGGTGCGCTCAAAGTCTTCGTACGCAAATGTTTCAGAAGGAATGGTCGCTGTACGCTCGTTGGACGGTTCTGAGGCAATCGAATCGGCGCTTCCAGTAACGTTTGTGTTTGAAATCTGTGATGTCGGATGGGATACGTCATCGGTCTTAATTCGTCGCCATCCAGCGTACGCTAGCGTCGCGAGTGTGCCAGCCCCACCAGCACCGAAAAGAGCCTTGCCAGCGGATCCCGTGGCCGCCGCCGATACGCGATCAATCGTCGTGTCAAGTGTTGAGCGTACAGTATAGATCGGACTTGTAGTGCTCGTGATAGCGGTTATGCCTGCGTCTTGTGTTCCGAAGTAGAGATTACCGTTGGCAGCTGAGAGTGGCGTGATAACCGGAGCATCAGCGTCAAATGTCCAAATTGGCGTTCGTTGCTCACGGCCAAGCGTAACAATCGTTCCGGCGTCTGTGCCGACACAAACGGTTCGGTCGGTTGCGACAATCCCCGTCTCTATGCTTCCAGAAATGTCTGTGCGCCATTGCTCTTGTCCTGTTGTGATATCAAGGGCGACAACAGTGCCGGGAACGGTCGCAAGTAACAGCGTGTCTCCGTCTGTTGCCGGCGTTGCGCGGATCGGCTCACCGAGCTCCTGTCGCCACTCGTTTGCTCCGTTTTCAGGGACAACTGCCTTGACGACCCCTGTGGTGGTCGCCACAATAACACGTGACCCGACAACCAGCGGAGCAGCGACGATGTCCCCTTGGGCGACAAAAATCCGATTACTGGCGCCAGTGCGGGTGTTAAGCGCGTGCACGGCACCGTTGTGTGCGGCGATGTAAATCCGTTGATTGTCAATGGCTGGAGCCGCTCGTACCCTACTGGAAGCCTCAAACCGCCAAGCGATATCGCCCGAGTCTGGCTCAAGCGCACGAACGATGCCGTCGTCGTCGCCGGCGTAGACGTATTCGCCAATGCGGAGAGGAGCTCTGATGGGAGCGTTAGTGGTGACCTCCCAGATCGTGTCGCCGCTTTCTACGTCAACCGCGTAGATTCCACCAGTCGGGTCTCCAATGTAGAGTGATGGCTTATCAACCGCTGGCGTGGCAGTCTGGAGCTGTTGATTAATAGCAGTGGTAGTAATCGCTTGTTGGTACGTGCGTGTTCCTCCAGCCTGTGTGACACGATATGCAGCCCCCGAAGCGTCGGAGAAGTAGACTTCGTCATCTGCGACGACGACCTCCGAGGTTGGGGAAGTTCCACTGCTCAGGAACCACTGCTCGGTTGCGCCATCCCCAGCAAGCTGCGTGGTGGTCATATAGCGGTGGTTCAGTTGATTCTGCCCTGCGGTTGACCATTCATCAGAAGCCGCTACTGGTAATGAGCCGATTGCGCTTGCACTGGCGGCGCTAAGAGTGGTCGTGAGGAAGGACCGTCGCGTGAGTTGCTGCCCCGACGCCATATACTGGGATATGTTTACAGCTCGCCCTAAAGATTAGTTCCGTCGCAAATTATAGGTGAAATATTAGCTTGTTGTTCGTTGTAGCTCATACGCAAACATCCAGATCCCCATTAGTATTCCAATTGGAAGGACAGATATGGCCGTATCATAGGCTATTGGGATACCAACAACATCAATGAGTAGATGGGCAATAGTATCAGAGATCTTCAGGAACATTCCTAAAGACTCGCGTAGGGCTTCTGTCAACAAGGACCCGACAACCACTGTAACCATAGCCGCTGTTCCGTGAATAAGTCCCTGGATATGTGGCATAAATAAAACCATGGCAGTCAACAATTTGGAACTTTCTGTCTCAGGTAGCACTGACAGCATAACAAAACACCACCCTGGTTATATTACGTTCTTTCGTGAGTAGTAGATGGCCATCAGGTTGGAGTAGCAGCCAAGAGCGGTGACTCAATCAAATAAACGAAAGATTACATCAAAACATCGCTGTTGAGATCACAGCGAACCTCTCGCATGAGTCGTGTGAGATGAGAATCGATAGATTGGACTATCAACCCGGTCTTAGCAACAATTCAGACCACAACAATTCTATCGTGAAGGAATTCCGTGTCCTAGTGTGAAATAGGTCAAACCGGATACCTTCTCACGCTCTTGTGAAGCAAATGATGTCGGTGAAGAAACTTGTCTTGAGGTAGTGGTTCTCCCTGTTCGGTTAAATCACCAAGTGAGTTCATTGACTGGCTGGGAGA
>CAZFMU010000069.1:0-3926 GCA_964520165.1 uncultured Salinarchaeum sp.
TGTTTCACTTCGCTCCGGGATCGGAGGTGCTCTCGGTGGCCACCCGCGGTTGTAACTTTGCGTGTGACTTCTGTCAAAACCACGCCATTGCGCTTGATGGAGAGCGTACACGGGAGCGCTCGCTCCCCCCGTCCGAGCTCGAACGGCGTGCCCGGGACCACGACGGCATTGCCTACACCTACACCGAGCCGACGATTTTCTTCGAGTATGCGTATGATACGATGCAACAGACGGGCGCCGAGACGTACAATGTCTTTGTCTCGAATGGGTACATGAGTACTGAAACGGCCGAACGACTGGGCCCCTACCTCGATGCAATCAATGTCGACATCAAGGGAGACCAAGCCTTCTACCGGGAGCACTGTGGGGTCCCCGATCCCAGCCCGATCTACGACGCCATTGAGGTGCTCGCCGACTACGACGTGTGGATCGAGATCACCAATCTACTCGTTCCCGGCGAGAACACCGACGAGTCGGTACTCCGCGAACGGATGCGGTGGATCCACGAGACACTCGGTCCCCAGACCCCCGTTCATTTCTCGCGCTTTCATCCGGACTACAAACTCACGGAGGTCCCACCAACGCCACTTGAGACGCTTGAGCGCGCGATGACCATCGCCCGCGAGGTGGGTTTGAACTATGTCTACTGTGGGAACGTCCCCGGACACGAAGCCGAGAGCACCCGATGTCCGACCTGTGGACACACGGTGATCAAACGCGAGGGCTTCAGCGTTCAGTCCCACGATCTTGAGGATGGGGCCTGTCCGTCGTGTGGCACAGCAATTCCGATTGCTGGAGAGCGGTGGACACGCGGCGCCCGCGAGGGGCGACGACGGTTACTCTGATGGGGCGAATGTCGCGGCAGAATAGCCAACGACGCGGTCTGGATCACCGGCGGTGTCGGCACTGGTCGCATACGCATGGACCTCTCCGGTGTCGACGCTGTGATTGGCGGCAACGACACAAGCGGCGGCAATTGCTCCGGGGCCACACATCGAGTGTCCGGCCCGTTTCTGTTCGAAGATTGCCTTCTTGTCAAGTGCTTCGATGGCGTCAAGCACCGGACGATCGGCCTCTCGGGCTTTGGCATCGGGTTGGTAGTGAGTAAGGTCGCTTGAGGCGAGCACGACCGTCTCACGAGGGATCGCGTCAATGGCAGCCGTAAGTCCGTTGCCAAGCGTCTCGGCGAGAACGGGGGACTGACGCGACAGCACAATTGGTAACAGGCGGATCTCGTCGGCGATGTACTGCAGGAACGGCACCTGGACTTCGGCGCTATGCTCGCCAGCATGTGGTCGTGGATCAGCCTCTGCAGGCCCGACATGTTCGATAACTGCCTCCCGAAGTGTCTTGTCGATGGTTACTTCACCAAGCGGCGTTCGCCAGGCGTCGTTCGGCGCGACGGCAACCGGGGCACCCCCTCCGCGGTGGTTCGGCCCGATGATGACGACCGTCTCCGGGACCCCATGGGCAGCAAGCGCCCGGTATGTGTGGGCGGCGACCGGCCCGGAGAAGGGGACGCCAGCGTGTGGTACGACGCCCGCGTGTATCGACCGTGCACCGGTTGACGAATCCGGTGGTGCGCCCGGCCCGATCCGGTGGGTAAAACACGTCTCAAGCTGGTCGCGAAGTGCCGTTTCGGTTCCTTCGTAGAACTGTCCGGCGACCGCTGGTGGACGAACGTCGGTCATGAGTCTGTAGCGGCCAGTGGCTCGTGTTCAATCGGTCCGCCGGGGGCGGTTTCGGCGAACACCGTCCCCTCGAAACGTTGGATGTCTGTCGCCGGTTGACGCCAGGCGTCACGGGAGAGCCCTGCCTTTCGACAGGTCTCTGCGAGAAACGTTTCTGCGTCCCAGTTGTGCTCGGTCGCCACCTGCGGCAACAGGAGCCCACGACGCCCGTTTTCTGCTGCGATCACGCCGTGTGTACCGACCTCAATCGCTTGTGGCCGGTCAAGCGGAGCGGTTTCGACCGGCGTCGGCGCCGAGAGGATCGTCGTTGAAAGTGTCGTTGTCTCAAGCTCGGCCGCCGAGAGCGGTGGAAACCGAGGATCGTGCAGGGCGGCGTCGACCGCTGCCGCCTCGACGAGGGGACGAAGCTCGGCAACCGGTTCGGGGAACCCCTTGCACCCTCGGAGCTCGTCCGCCTGCTTGAGTGTCACAAAGGTGCCGTAGTTTCCGGGGGCCGCATCATCGATCCGGGCCTCGGGGTCAACGGTCTGGTTGTTCATCACTGCTCGTTCGATTATCTGTCGGGCATGAGAGACAATCTTGCGTCCGCGGTCGGTATCGATCACAGACGAATGCCCTCCGTGCGCTGTGGGTATGACCACTTGCGCACAAGGTCTTGTTGATCGGACTGAGCACGGATAACGAATCGTTTAACTGGGCCGCTTGTGTATCGGCGAATTGCGCGCGGCTGGTCTAGCCTGGTTATGACTACAGCCTTCCAAGCTGTCGACCCGAGTTCAAATCTCGGGCCGCGCACTCCCCTTCTTCTCGTGAGTCCCTCCCTGATTGTAACGAGAGATTTGTGTTCTAGCAGCACGCGATCGGATCACTGGAACATGCCGGGGATGGCTGACTGACTCTGTTGTTCCTGTTGCTCCTGTTGCATCCGCTGGTGTTGTGCGGCGATTTGCTGGAGACGGCTCTGGATCTCGTCAGCTTGTTCGGCGAGTTCGGTGGTATCGATCTCGAACTCAACCAGGGGTGAGAGGGCTTTGTCGATAACCGCCTTTGCCGCACGTGGATCCGGGATGTGCGGATAAGACTGTACAATCAACAGTGCGGCCGGGATCTCCTCTCGGTAGCACTCTCGGACGAGTCCGCCAGTGATGCCCCCAACGAGTCCGTGTTCCTCGGGAACCGTGATCCCGGCGGCTTTGAGTTCCTCACGGACAGACGGCAGTGTTCCGATACCCTGGACATTACCGAGGTCGTCCTCTGACTGAGCGGGAGCGCCAGCAATGAAGATCGCCTCATTAAAGCGCTCGGCAAGCTCGGAGACAACACACCCGCTAAGCGGCTCAATCGCACTTTGTGGCAACGCGAGGTCGCTTCGAAGGGTCAGGACCGATGGATCAGCCCCGGCGTAGACTCGCACCAAGTCATGGACAAGCCCATCTTGGAAGGTCGTTACCGGGGGAAACGCGTCGGCATTGATCGTTCCGTAGTGTTCAAGCCCGAGCTGGGTGGTGATCTGATCGACGGCGATCGCCGCGACAAGTCCGTGTCCCGGGAGTCCTTCGATCAGTGTCGAGCCGGTGGTATCGACCTCGGAGAGTTGGCGAAAGGTGGCATCGGCCATACCCGCACGTCACTTCTCAACCCTCTTATCATTTATCGCCGTTATCGACAAAACTCCGGAAGCGTCGTCTGTCTAGAGGCCTCCGGTGTTGTCTGCGTCGGCGACTCGTTGGTGGATGACCAGGTGTCGAGACTGGCCTGATCCCCCTCCGGAAACGAGAGGTTCGAGACTCGCACCCCGACTTTCCGGACCGTCCGTCCGGAAAACTCCTCAAACAGCGTTAGTGCGATGTCGGTGACCAGTGCCGGGTCGTCAACCGGCCCCGGCAAAGAGTGTTCTCGCGTTGTGATGTCATACGGCGGCTCGACGATTTTGATTCCGACCGTCCGGTAAAGCGCACCTCGGGACTGTGCGCGATCGGTGACCGCCTCCGATAAACTCCGCAGTCGCGACTCAAGTGCTGACGGTTCATCTGTCGGATCAGTAAAGGCCGACTCGCGTGAGAGGCTCTTTGGGCGGTCGCGTGGCTCGACCGATCGGCGATCGATCCCGCGGGCTCGACGGTGGAGGGTCTCTCCCCGGTCGCCAAACTCGGCTGCGATCTGCGTTCGATCGGCGGTGGCAAGTGCACCGATCGTTTCGATCCCGTCTGCGCGGAGCTCCCGTGCTGTGACGGG
>CAZFMU010000069.1:4026-8738 GCA_964520165.1 uncultured Salinarchaeum sp.
GCCAGCGAGGCCCTTCGCATCCCTGAGGACAAAGCCGAGGAGATTGTCGAGGCGCTCCAGACGGACCTCGCGTCAATGTACGTCCTCTATCATCAACTCAAAAAGCACCACTGGGCCGTCGAGGGCGCCGAGTTCCTCGGCATCCACGAGTTCCTCGGCGACGCCGCCGACGACGCCGAAGAGGCGGCCGACGAGCTCGCCGAGCGAATCCAAGCCATCGGTGGGGTCCCCGTCTCAAGTGGAGCCGCTCTCGAAGAGCGGGCACCGGTTGCGCCTGAGGGCCAGGATGTCTATGATATCCGCACGTCGCTCGCGAACGACATGGAGATGTACGGCGACATCATCGAGTCCCTGCGCGAGCACGTCAACCTCGCGAACACCCTCGGCGATTACACGACCGAGGAACACCTGATGGACATCCTCGAAGAGACCGAGGAACACGCCCACCACATCGAACATTACCTCGAGGACGACACCCTCGTCCACGAGGACGCGATGTAAGATAGGGCCCCTTTCATTCCCCGCCTGCCACAACGGTAATTGCCATTGAGGCGGTGGAAGATGGCATGGACGACCATGCCGACCAGTCGCTTGACGCCTTTCTCGATGCCCTCGCGGACACACATATCGGCCCTGCTGGCGGGGCAGCCGCGGCCGTCTCCGGGGCTATCGGGGCAGCGACCGTGGCTTTTGCCTGTGATCGGACACAGTCGACTCCGTCTTCCATCTCGCTTTCAGCAGCACGACAGACCTGCCTCACGCAGCGGACCACACTGCTCGCGCTCGCTAGTCGGGATACGGCGGCACTCAGAGCACGTTTCGCCGAGACGTCCGCCTCTTCATCGGCGGACGACCGCATACAGCACATCCCGGTTGCGATCGCCGAGGCGTGTGAGACTGTTCTTACGACCGCGGCACGCATTGCCCCTGTCAGCACCGCGCCGGTGTGTGTAGACCTTCTCACGGGCGGTCACCTCACGTACGGTGCGCTTCAATCGGCCGTTCGAATCGGCCAAATGAATCTCGAATCCCGCGATACCGATGCGAAGCCAGCCGGCGAACGGCTAATTCGCAGCCAGGCGGACGGCGAGGACGCCTACCAGTCGCTGACGAATACCGCAACGGCTGTGCTGGGCGACTCAGACACGAACGGCAAGTGAGAGTTCAGTTGTTGGAGCCTCCGGTCGGTCAACCCGAACGTCGAACTGATCGGGGAGTGGGCGGTCGACGTCGAAGGTGACCCGCAGAAGGATACTCACCGGCGTGATCGCATCACCGCAGGCAACCTCCGGTGGTTCGGTCCGCTGCACAGCGACCCCTGTGACCGGCCGGCCGGTTCGGGTGATCCGTGGACTGTCGACGACTTCGAGTCTGTAACACGTCTGTCGCCCATAGGCCTGCACAAAGAGCAGTCGATCGCCAGCCTCGAAGTCCGTCGTCTCGACGAATTCGATGGGTGCTGGATCGACATCGTCGAGTAGCGCTTCTTGGGCGGCTGACGCTGACCCGAGAAACCGCCCCCACGGTTGTAGCTCCGACTCAGCCGGGACACGTCGCGTTGGAGCGATATCGCTCCTTGTGACCGATTGGATCGCCGGCGGTCGTGTGCGCTCATTGTCCATACATCCGACAAGGGTTGTCGTCGCGACCGCACTCATGCCGATGAGGGCCCGCCGTCGATGCATGTTCGATCAGCGGTCGTCGCCCGCTTGCGGTTAGTAGCCGATTTCTTCGCGAACGGCTTCGACCTTCGACTCTTCTGCGCGTCCGTGTACCAGTCCGCGGAAATAGAACTCCTTGATCAGACGTTCGACCGTTTCTCGGTTGTCTAAGTCCGCTAGTCCAGCCGCTTCGAGATCGGCGAGCGTCTCGCTGATCTCCTCGCTCGTGTATCGCTCCTTGACGATCCCTTCGATCTGTGCCATACCCTCTCTTGGGGCGATACGTACTTGAAGTCCTCGGCAAGCCGACCGTTCAGGACTTGACAGCGACGCGGTCGTGCTCTTCAAGCAGTTCCCGACCACGCTCGGTCAGCAGGTAACTCATTGGAGTCCCATCGGCGCCCAGTCCACAGGTGTCGGCCATCGGACAACCGCTACAGGCCGCCGACTCACAGTCGATCGCGCGGAGGTATCCCTCGCGGACCATCGAGTCAAGCATCCCACGGATGGCATCCTCTCGCGTGTCCAACTGGGTGGCGATCGTCGAGATGGGGACGTTTCGGGCGACCATCGCGAGGACCCGGCGGTAGGTGCTCACGACGCGACCACCCCACGTAGTCGGTCGATGACAGCGATGCCGTCAAGATGGCGGATAGCGGGGAGCGTGAGCAGAATGGCGATGAGTGCTGGCGCATACGGTGGCGCTAGTGCGCCGAAAATCGCTCCCGGTGGGGCGATCCACGTCTCAGCGCCGCCTGGGATCGCTCCGAGTATCGTTGTCAACAGCTGAGTGCCAGCCGTGATCCAGAGCATGCCACTCGCGAGAACGATGATCGCCCGCTCTCGCACACGAGGAACGTCCGCGAGGACAGCATGGATGTACAGTCCACCGGCGGTAGCAAGAATGATGCCCCGCCAGAGAACGTAGGTACCGCCGATCGAGACCGGCCCGACTGTCCGACTGACACCAAGGATCCCGACGGCGAGTTCGATTCCGCCAACAACGAGCAGGCCGATTCCGACGACCACCCAGTAGAGGTGTTCGATCCGCATTTATGCCACCCCCATGACGATCCCAAGTAGATGGAACAGTCCGCCCCAGACGAACAGCGCTGCGATCAGCGTGGCGAGACTCCCAAGGAGGACGCGCGTGATTCCGCCGCTATTGCGACCTTCCTTGATCAGCATAACGAAGGTGGCTACACAGGGGAAGTAGATGCTGATCATGATCACAGACATTACTGTCTCGTAGGGCGTGAGTGCGATGGCGCTCAGCTGGGCGACAGCGAGGTCCTTCCGCATGAAGCCGGCGACAAGGGCGGGGACTGTGTCTGCCGGCACGCCGAACCAGCCGGTTAGCACGGGCTGGACCGCCATGGCAATGGCACTCATGAGGTCAGTCACATAGAGGACGTTAATCACGCCGACACCCACAAGGACGAACGGCAGACCGGTCGTGAGAAAGCCGCGGGTACGCATCGTGAGTTTCTGACCGAGCTGTCGCGGCCGCGGCCAGCGAAGCGGCGGGATGTCGACGATGAACTCTGGCGTCGAACCACTGACAACCCGGTTGAGGGCGGCACCGAACACAAAGAAGCCGGCGATCAGATACAGGAGGATGAAGCCCGTGTACTGCGGGATCAACGAGAGCATCACCCCCAGCTGGGCGCCACAGGGAATAAACACCGACAGCAGGGTCATCATCATGAATCGCTGCTTTTCGCCCTCCAGTGACCGGGTCGCCTCGACGCCCGGCACGTTACACCCAAAGGAGAGCACCATCGGCACGACCGCGAAGCCGTGGAGGCCGATCCGGTGGAAGAACGTATCGAGCAACACGGCCAGCCGTGGGATATACCCCGAATCCTCAAGAACAGATAGGATGAAATATAACGCGAGCAGCGCTGGGACAACGACGCCCACGGCGACAAAGAGGCCGCTCGTGAGCATCCCGAACGCTTCGAAGCTATTGGTTGCCGCCGGGTCGCCGACGAAGATGAAGTACACCCAGGTGCCCTCAAACGGGAAGGCTTCCTGAAGCCAGGGGAGCCAGTACTGATCGAACAGGGGCACAAAGTACCCATCGGTGAAGAAGCCGGCGACAGCACCGAAGAAGCCCCACATCCCGTAGAGTACGGCGATGGCAAAGGGGAAGCCGGTCCACGGCGAGACCATCAGCTGGCCGATTTCGTCGGCAACCGAGGCCTCGGCGGTCTCGTACTCAACCGTCTGATTGGCGATTTCGTCAACGAGATCCCACCGCGCCGCGGGATCAAGCTGCGAGTCCATGTTAGGAGGGGTTTCGAACGCGTGTCTGCACCTGTTCGATTGACGGGGCGTGCGCCTCATCGATCCGACGCTGGAGGGTCTTAACGCCGCGTCCTTCCGTAGCAACGGTCGGAACGACCGGTACGCCAAGCAACGATTCAACCCGATCGACATCAATGTCGATCCCCTTGCGACGCGCCTGGTCCCACATATTGAGCGCCACGACGAGCTCGTATCCGCGTTCGATGAGTTCAAGCACGAGGTTGAGTCCCCGCTCGAAGCGTGTGGCATCAATCACGCCGACAACGAGCGCATCGGCGGCGTCTTCGAGGAGTTCGACCGTCACCTCTTCGGCGCGGTCTCGCGGATCAAGCGAGAAGGTGCCCGGAGTGTCGATGATGGGAACCGTATCGCCGTCGATGACGAGTTCACCCTCGGCGTAGTCGACGGTTGTCCCGGGATAGTTCGACTCGGTCGCACTCGCGCCGGCAAGCCGATTGAACAGCACGCTTTTGCCGACGTTTGGATGTCCAACGAGGAGTACCTGCGAGGGATCGGACATCACTCGACGGAGAGTTCGATCCCTTGAGCACACCGCCGACTGATCGACGTCACCGACTGATCAACCGCGACAACCAGTGGACCATGAAACGGCTGTTTCGACCGCACCTCAAGCTCGCGTCCGGGTCGAATGCCCATCGCGAGGGCGCGATCATGCACGTCCTCGTCGACCCGCTCAATCGTTCCGGTCTGTCCGCTTTCGAGGGCCGCCGCGTGGGTGGT
>CAZFMU010000070.1:0-8694 GCA_964520165.1 uncultured Salinarchaeum sp.
AAGTGCACCGAGTGTGGCAACCGGTGGCGCGAGTACAACTAAGCGCGCGCCACGGGGCCTCCCCGGACACCATCGACACTCATCCGCAGTTCGCACCCCATCGCTTCGCGTGTCGGTCATCCACACGCCGACCACCCGCAAACCGGTGGATTTAGCACGCCCGAGAAAGGCTCGCCGGTAATGACACTCCACAACCGGACGGTCAGGCAGGACGTCCGTGAACTCGGGCGACTCCTCGGCGATGTCCTTCGCGAGCAGACCTCACGACGCCACTTCGAGATCGTCGAGGACCTCCGGACGTCCGCGATCGACTACCGGGACGGGGAACTCGAGTCGCGACAGGACCTCCGACAGACCCTCGACGCACTCACGCCCGAGGAGGAAAGCATCGTTGCGCGGGCGTTTACCACCTATTTCGAACTCATTAATCTCGCAGAGAGTCGCGAGCACGTCCGGGCAATCCGCGAGGGCTCAAACACAGGCGAGCTCAGCAGTACACCCGAGGAGACCGCCATGACCCTAGCCGACGCCGATCTTGAGGGCGACGACGTCGAGCGGCTACTCGCGGACGTACGCGTGGAACCGACGTTCACCGATCATCCGACCGAGGCCCGTCGGAAGACGGTCAAGACCAAACTTGAGTCGATCAGCGAGCACCTAGAGGCGCTCGACGAACACCGACTCACCAAAAAGGAACGACGCCACCACAGCCGCGACATCGACGCGGAGGTCACAAGCTTCTGGCAGACACCACAGGTCCGCACCCGCCAGCCGCAGGCCGGCGATGAGGCGCGGAATGTTCAGTGGTACCTTGAGAACACGCTGTATGATACCATCGGCGAGGTCTATGATGAGTTCGAGACAGCCTTCGATGAGGTCTTCGAGGATGTCTCGGTTCCACAGCTGGTTGGCTTTCGATCCTGGGCCGGTGCCGACCGCGCCGGCAACCCGCACATTACTCCCGACGTGACCGAGAAAACGCTCGAACGCCAGCGTCGGGCCGTCCTCGAACGGTATCGCGAGGATCTCTTCGAGTTGCTCGGCGTGCTCAGTCAGGACGGATCGCGGATCGACGTCGGCGAGGCCTTCGAGAAGTCGCTATCGGCCGACCGAGACCGACTCCCGGGCGTCGCCGAAGAAGCTCGCGAACGATACCCCGGCGAACCCTACCGGCAGAAGCTCCTGTTGATGCGCGAACGGCTCGATCGGGTTGGCGATGTCCGCCCCGGCGGGTACGACGACGTGGCCGACTTCGAGGCGGATCTGGCTGTCATCGCCGACAGTCTCCGGGCAAACGGCGCCGACGAGGTCGTCGCTGCCCATGTCGAGCCGCTGCGGCGGCGGGTCGAGACCTTCGGCTTCGCACTCGCGAGTCTCGACCTGCGTGATCGGACCGACGCACACACAACCGCAGTCACCGCACTTCTTGATCGGGTCGGCATCGACTACGCGGACCTCGCGGAGGCCGACCGACAGGAGGTACTCACCGACGCCATCCGCCAGGACGAGCCGATCGTTGATCTCACCGATCGTACAGGCCTTGAGGAATCAACCGCTCGCGTGTGTGAGCTCTTCGAGCGGCTGGCGGACTGGCACCGCCGGTTCAGCCCCGAGGCTGTTGACCGGTACGCCGTCGCTGGTGTCGAGGCCCCCTCGGAGGTACTTGAGGTGCTGTTTTTGGCCGACCAAGCCGACGTCGTCGACCTGCCGGGGCACGCTGGGATCAACATCGTCCCGATCTTCTCGACCGTCGATGGGCTGACGACCGCCGCCGACTGCGTCGAGACGCTTCTTGAGAATCCTGCCTACGAACAGGCCGTCACCGCGAGCGATCAGTTCCAGGAGGTGATGCTGAGCTACGCCGATACAAACCAGGAAAGTGGCTTCCTCTCAAGCGCCTGGGCCCGCCGGCGGACGAAACTCGCCCTTGCGGCTGTTGTCGAGGACCGTCCGGTCGATCTGCGCATGCTCCACGGTCGTGGGGGGCCGATCTCCCGGGGCGGATCGCCAATGAACGACGCGTTGCGCGCCGAGCCGCCGGCGACAGTCGCCGGTCCGGTTGGCTTCCTTGAGGAAGGCGAGGCGATCGCTGAGAAATACGGCAACCGCCGTATTGCCGAGCGCAACATCGAGCAGATGATCGATGCGCAGATGCGGGCCCGGTGTGAGGCAACCACTGGGGAAATCGAGGCGATCCCCGACAGCTGGTTGGCGGCCATGGAAACGATGTCCGGGGCCGCACACGACGCCTACCGGGAGCTGGTTGGCGCCGAGGCGTTCGGTCAGTTCTTCGAAACGACCACGCCGATTGCGGCCATCGAGGAGCTCGATCTGGGATCCGGGGCCGACCAGGCGCGCGGCGAGCGTGCCATCGAGGAGATCGATGCGACCGCCTGGATGTTTGCCTGGACGCAGGCACGGTTCCTCCTGCCGGGATGGTACGGCATCGCGACAGGGATCGACGCGTATCTCGAAGCCGGCGGAAGCATCGAAACGCTCTCGAAGATGTACGACCGTTGGCCGTTTTTCAGCGTCATGGTCGACTATGCCACCCTGGCACTGGGCCGGGCCGACATCGAGATCGCCGAGGAGTACGCCCGGAACGCTCCGCCGGAGGTTCGCGAGGCGTTCGTCTCACAAATCCGTACCGAGTACGAGCGGGCGGTGACACTCCTGACCGATATCACTGATCGGGAGCATCCGATCGATCGGGACTACCTTCGAGAGTCACTTCATCGTCGAAACCCATACGTCGAGCCGTTGCACCTCCTTCAGCAGCACCTCCTTTCCCAGACCCACCGGACGGAGACCGAGGAACGGACACTCCGGCTCACGCTCAAGGGCATCTCCGCTGGCCTGAAGAACACCGGCTGACACGCTACGGTACCGTCACCAGCGCTGGGGGACCACGGTCACGGCCGCGATCGATCACTGCGCGGTGGGCCGCCGGTAGGTCCCCACGCGCGAAGGCGTCAAGGCCATTATAGTAGGCCGTCTCCGGCTGATCATTAGGCGCTTCAAGCAGCAACTCGCCCAGTTCGCGCTCCTCACCGGTGTACCCGAAGCCAGCCTTGTACAACGCATCATACGCGATGGGATTATTGACAGCAATCCGGATCCGATCGTAGCCCCGGTCGCGGGCACGGCGCCGAACGAAGGCTGCCAGCCGGGGGCCGATCGATTCACCACGACGATTCTCGCGGACAGTAAGATACCGGATCCGCAGGGCGTTAGCGTACGCCCGGTCATCGTTGAAACACACCGCCGCGACAATCTCCCCGTCACGGGCAACAGCCTTGCCGGTCCGTGGCGTTCGGAACTTACCGGCGTATCCGAAGCGGGTATGATCGAGATCGAGGGTCGGGCCGTCTGCCGCCCATCCGAGCAGCTCGTATGTCAAGGTGTCCGTCGGCACGCGTATGCCCTGTGGATCCGGTGGCTTGAGTCCTCCTACAGGTAGCCGCGTTCGACGAGCAACTCGCCGTTGAGGAGACTGGCGCCGGCGGCGCCGCGGATGGTGTTGTGCGCGAGACAGTCGAACTGGATGCCCCAAGGCGTTTCCTGGATCGGTCCGACAGCAACGGCCTGGCCGCCCTCGATGTTTCGATCAAGCCGTGGCTGTGGGCGGTTAGGGTCATCAAAGACCCGAATGAGCTCATCAGGGGCACTCGGGAGATCAACCGTCGGCGCCGCCTCAAGTGCCTGTTCGGCGCGCGCCGGAGCAAGGTCATCCTCGGTTTCGACCCAGACGTTTTCAAGATGGCCATCGAGCGTGGCAACCCGGTTACACGAGGCGGCAATGGAGACATCGTGCCAGTCGATGGTCGCCCCATCGAACTCCCCGAGGAGCTTTCGGGTCTCGGTTTCCATCTTGTTCTCCTCGCCGCCGATGTGCGGGAGCACGTTGTCGATGATTTCCATCGAGGTCACCCCGGCGTATCCGGCGCCGGAGACGGCCTGCAGCGTCGCCACTCGGATGGCCGACAGCCCGAACGTATCAAGTGCCGCCAGGGGTGGGACCATCGTGATTGTCGAACAGTTGGGGTTCTTCACAAGCGCCCCGTCCCACCCGCGCTCGTCGCGCTGGACCTCAAGAAGAGCGAGGTGCTCGGCGTTGACCTCCGGGATGACCAGCGGGATGTCCTCCGCCAGTCGATCGTTCGAGGCGTTCGAGGAGACAATATATCCGGCCTCGACGAATCCCGGTTCAACACGTTCAGCGACACCGGAGGGCAGTGCAGAGAACAACAGCGGTACCTCCGAGGAGACGGCCTCAGGCGTGGTCTCGGTGACTGTGATGTCAGCGACAGAGGAGGGAATCGGGCCACTCGCTCGCCACTTGGCGGCCTCAGAATACGGCTTCCCTGCGCTATCGCTGCTGGCTGTCAGTGCGGCCACTTCGAACCGATCGTGATCGGCAAGGAGTTGGATGAATCGCTGGCCAACGGCTCCGGTAGCACCAAGAATCCCAACGCGTACGGTCATATGCGCCGGATGATGGGTGGGCCCCGTCTAAAGACCTTTCGAGGCCTCTCTATCAACAGTTGTTGTGCATCCGAGTTCGTTATTCGGTGCGGACAGCGTTAGAACACCGGCTCAGGGCTAATCAGTTGATCCGTGCTGAATAACGCTTCTGTGTTTTCACCGACTGTTAAGCAGGATCTCACTAGAATAACCGGGACTCACAGCCAGGGGGCCCGTTCGACGGTCCCTGGATTCTCTGGAATCTCCTGTTCCTCGGACTCATCGCGTTCGTCCGATGGCGGCTCGACGGCGAAAAGGGCCGTCAGCGCCAGCGCCCCAAGCGGGGCGTACTCGCCAAAGGGCAGGCCAATGATCGATAGCGGCAACAGCCCAAGTGAGACGGCACTCCCGAACCGGAACCGATCAAGATCAACCCACCGCCGGAGCTGCGGGCCGGCCAGCGCGATGGCCAGCCCGAAAGCAACACCGACGGCGGCCGCAGCAGCCCCCCGGAGGATCAACTCCGGATCGGAGACGAAGGTCACCTCAAGCCCGGCCGGGTTGAGACTGGCAATCAGCCCAAGGCCGACGATGACCGCTGGCCGGGGCAGGTAGTGGCCAACACGGGCGCTGGCCGTACTCGCGGCGATGGCAAGGATGACCAACGCGGCGAACCGCTCGAAGATCACCAGGTTGAGCAGATCCTTAAGCGTCGGTGCGATGGCCGCCTCAAGCGCTGCCACCGCGATCAGCGGAAGCCCGACAAGGAGGACGGCCCGTGCACACTCCTTTGGCGTCCCATCGAAGTCAGCGAGGATGACGGCGACCGTCGCCGACCCGCCAAAGATCAGCAGGCCGACCATGATGATGCCCGCAATGGAGTCAAGCGTCTCCGAGAGGACGAGCGCTGGGAAGACACCATCCAAGAGCGGCAGGAACATGACGGTCGCCAGCAACGCGGAGTTGCTGCCGACAGTCTGTTCTATGCGGAGGGCGATCGGATGTTGTGAGACGCTCATACCCTAAGCTGGGTGGCCATCACCCGTGGCCGGTGGGCGATATGGCCCGCCAGGGGACGGGCGAACGATCCGGGACGACACAGCAGCCATGGGCACGGCGATAGGTTGGCACCCTCCGTGTCCTCGTGACCACATCCCGAATCCATTTGTCGCCAGTTTTTCCGAGAGTGTAAAGAAGCGTGCGCTACCGGTGGCGGCAGTCAGCGAACGGTCGCTCTCGGCCGATGCAGCACTGGCGACGTGCATACCTCAAATATACTGATCCGGTAGTATAAGGATTGTGTGAGGCAGTGTTACAGGGCACACGCATTCCGACACACGGGAACCATGTCCTTTTTGCGCCGCCTCCCGAAGCAATTCGATATGAGCTACGAGAAAGGTGATCGCGTCGTACTCCACGACGAACACAGCGACTACGACGGCGAGGAGGGCGAAATCACGCAGGTCATGGAGACGATGTTCGGTGACGCGAACTACACCGTCAGCTTTGAGGAAGGACAGGAATCCGGAGTCCCGGAGGACGCGCTGACGCCCGCGGAGTGATCGCCTGATCGACCATGGGCTCGGTCCCGCTGCACTACGTTGACCTCCGGACGTTCTGTTATGCCACCGAAGACGAGACACGCGTCCGTTCGGCGCTTGAAGCACTCATTCCGGAGGAGACCCCAATTGACCGGGCCGAGAGCACCGGCCACCATGGCGACCGCATCGTCGTGTTCTCGACACGCATCGAGACAGCCGACGACATCCGGTACGTGCTGGACCGGCTGACCGAGGGTGATGTGCTGGCGACGATCGCCAGCGAGCTTGATGACCGTGTCACGGACAACTGTGAACTCTTTGTCCAACTCGACAAGCAGGCGGCCTACCAGGGCCGGGTTGAGCGGGGCGACGGTATCATGCTCCGGGCCAAGATTGAGGCGTATCCGGCCAACCCCGACATCGCCGTCGACAACGTCACCACGCTGATCGAGGAGCGGATCTGAGACACCGCGGATATGTCTTCGATGTACGAAGCGGTTCGGCCACGGGATGCAACCGTCTCCCGGCTGGCACTGACCGTCGGGGAGTATGGGTACGATGGACTCATCGTCCGGGCTACACCGGAGGATCTCGAAACGGTCACCGCTCAGGCGGCGGCGGTGCCTCAGCCCGTCGGAATCGGTCTTGAACTCAATCCGACCGACCGCCAGGAGGCAAGCGGCGCCGTGGGACACTACCGCTCGGCGTGCGATCTTCTCTTGGTTCGGGGGGGGACCCCCGACCTCAACCGATTCGCAGTCGAGGACCCGCGCGTCGACGTATTGACAGCCCCGATGGCCAAACAGGGTGACGTTAACCACGTCATCGCCGCCGCTGCCGCGGATAATGGCGTTGCCATTGAACTCAACCTGGCGCCGGTCCTCCGGGCAAGTGGCGGACGACGAGTACAGGCGATCCGCAGCCGGCGAAAGCTTATCGAGTTGCTTGAAGACGCCGACGCACCGTGGGTGACGAGTGCGGACGCGGCCGACCATCTTCAGATGCGTGCCCCTCGCGACCTCATTGCGCTTGGGGAGGTCATCGGTGTCGGCGCGGACGCGATTGAGACCGGACTAACGACCTGGGGTCGACTGCTTGAGCGGAGCCAGCGGCGACAGGATCCCACGGTTATCGAGCCGGGCGTGTACCACGGGCGGCCGGAGGATCGGACATGAAACACCTGCCCAAGCACCTCCAGCCACGCTGGCGGTACCTCGCCGTCGAGATTGAAACCCACCCGAAGGAGGATATATCACGTGACGCCTTTCAGACTGCGCTCTGGCAGGCCGCTCGCGCGCTAGTCGGCGACGCCGGAAGTGCCACAATCGGGTTAACGGTCGTCCGGTTTCGCCAGTACGACGGCGGTAACGAGGCCGTTGTTCGGTGCTACCGCGGGACCGTTGATCGGGCCCGGGCCGTCATCGCCTGTGTCGACCGCGTTGGCTCGACCCCAATTGGGGTACGGGTCCGGGGGACAAGCGGAACGATCCGTGCATGTGAAGAAAAGTATTTAGGACGCGCGCATGTAAAAACAGAAGAGAGAACCGTCGTGTTCGATGGCGAGGAGCGGACTGCGGTCGTCCGACCGCCCCGAGTCGATCTCCGGGAGGGCTCCACGTACGTCGGCGCGACAGACCTCGATTTCCAACACGAGTGATACACTACTATGCAGGGACAAGCCCAACAGCAGGCATACGATCGTGGGATCACGATCTTTTCACCGGATGGACGCCTTTACCAGGTCGAATATGCACGCGAAGCCGTCAAGCGCGGCACGGCAAGCATCGGCGTACGTACCGCCGATGGCGTGGTGTTCGCGGTCGACAAGCGGATTCGCTCGCCGCTGATGGAGCGGGCGAGTGTCGAGAAAATCCACAAGGTCGACGATCACGTCGGGATCGCGTCGGCTGGTCACGTTGCCGACGCGCGACAGCTCATTGACTTCGCTCGTCAGCAGGCCCAGGTCAACCGACTGCGGTACAACGAGCCTATCGGTGTTGAGACGCTCACGAAGAACGTCACCGACCATATCCAGCAGTATACCCAGGTCGGGGGGGCCCGCCCCTTCGGCGTGGCACTGATCATTGGTGGGATCGAAAACGGCGAACCACGGCTCTACGAAACGGATCCGTCCGGCACTCCCTACGAGTGGCAGGCGCTGGCGGTCGGAGCCGACCGCGGCGAGATCCAGGAGTATCTTGAGGACCACCACGAGGAAGGTAACACCCTCGACGGCGGAATTACCCTGGCGCTGAACGCGCTGGCGACCGTCAACGACGGATCACTCCGGCCCGAGGAGATCGGCATGGCGACGATCGATGTCGACTCCGAGCAGTTCAGCGAACTGAGCGATGCGGACATCGAAGAGTATCTCGCCGCCGAGGACATTCTTGAGCCGGCGGACGAGGAGTCGGCCGACGAAGAATAGCCACAGGACGACCGCAGTTGCGCCCGTGGGTGTCTGCGACACCCGAACCCCTTTTGTGACTCACGCGTTAGCGCCGAGCATGATTTCCCTTGACGACGCGGTCACCGCGCGACTTGAGTCACACGGGGAGCGCTTCGAGGTACTGGTTGATCCGGACGCAGCCCTCGCGATCAAGCGTGGCGACTTCGAAGGCGACCTCGAGGACGTCATTGCCGCCGAGGATGTCTTCGAGAACGCCTCACGCGGCGATCGGCCGGCCGA
>CAZFMU010000071.1:0-6697 GCA_964520165.1 uncultured Salinarchaeum sp.
TAAATGGGATCGTGTATCATTTGCGGCACCTCGACTGACGGTGCCGTTTGTTCTCTTCACGAAGAAGACGTTGCCTTTGTTTTCGAGGGCGACTCCCCCGAGCAGTTGACGCCTGGACGGTACTATCGTGGCACGGTCGATGGCTACGCCGACTTCGGCGTCTTCGTTGACATCGGCGATAGCGTGACCGGCCTGCTTCACCGCAACGAACTTGACCGGCGGCTTGAGAGTCTTGACTGGGAACCCGGCGATACGGTGTTCGTTCGCGTCGAGAACGTCCGTGAGAACGGCAATGTCGATCTCGGCTGGTCGACCCGCCAGTCGCTATCCGCCTTCCGGGGCACGCTCATCGATGCGCCCGATGGTGAGCGTCGGCGGGCTGAGGATACCGAGGAGTCGACAACGAACGTTCAGGTGTCTGTCCCTGATGAGACGGACACTACGACCCCCGAGGCCGAGACGGAGACGACACCCTCAGAACCGACCCACAACGATGAATCGACGGATCACGACCGTGTGACGGTCGAGACACTCGAAGACCACGTCGGGGACACCGTCCGTCTTGAGGGCGAGGTCACCGACATCCGACAGACCAGTGGACCGACCGTCTTCGAGGTACGCGACGAGAGTGGCTCTGTCGAGTGTGCCGCCTTCGAGGCCGCTGGCGTGCGCGCTTATCCCGAAGTCGAACAGGGTGATTACGTTCGGCTGGACGGCGAGGTCGAACGTCGCCGTGGCGATCTTCAGGTCGAAACAGAGACGCTCCTCGTGTTGGCTGGTGACGAACGCGCGGCTGTCGTTGAACGCATCGAGACCGCCCTTGAACAGCGTGCACGGCCATCGGAAGTGGCGTACCTCTCCGACGCTGATCCCCTCACGCCACTTGCGGACGCGATTCTCGACGCGGCGACCGCCATTCGGCGGGCCGTCTCCGAAGGTCGTCCTATTGTCATTCGCCACACGGCGACCGTCGACGGGTATGCCGCCGGTGCCGCCTTAGAGCGAGCGGTCCTTCCCCGGATCCGCTCGGAACACGCCCGCAGTGACGCCGAGTACCACTATCTTGATCGGCGCCCGCTTGACGACCCGGTCTACGGGATGGACGCCGTCATCGGTGACCTCACCAATGCGCTTGAGATCTGCGAACGCCACGACGAACCACGGCCACTGTTCGTCCTCATCGATCTCGGCTCCTCCGGCGAGGCGCTCGATGCGTTCAAACTGCTGGAGAGCTACGATATCGACCGCGTCGTCATCGACGATGGTGTCCCCGCTGATGGCCTCGAAAACGCCGCCGCGGCAGTGGTTGACCCGTATCTCAGCGCCGACATCGACGCTGAGATGACGACCAGCACAGCCCTGACGGCGACCGTTAGCGCCACCGTCGAGCCGTCAGTTGTCGATGATCTCCGACCGCTCCCCGGTATCAGCTACTGGGAGGCCTCGCCGACGGCCTACGAGACGCTCGCCGAGGCCGCCGGATACGACGAATCCGACCGCCAGCGTATCCGCGAGGCGCTCGCGATTGAGGCCTATTACCAGTCTCACAACGGCAAGCGTGAGCTCATCAGCGATCTGCTGTTCGGTGACGCCACCGACCTCGTTGAGCATGTCGCCGACCAGTACCGCGAGCGGCTGCGGGCCGAACTCGACCCGGCGCGCGAGCACCTCAGCCGCAAGGAGGCAGCAGGTGTCACCTTCGTCGTGCTTGATACCGACAAGTTCTCCCACCGGTTTGACTTCCCGCCGACGAGCCTCCTGCTTGATGAACTTCACCGTCGTGAGCGCGAGGAGACCGGCAGTCCGTTGGTCACCCTCGGTGTCGGTGTCGATGAGATCTACGTCCGCTCGACCGAGCCGATCGATCTTGATGCGATCGTTGACCGCGCTGCCGATGTCGTCGATGGCGTCCGTGTCGTCGGGGGCGAAGACGGCTACATCGAGTTCCTCTCTGGCATTCGCGACGAGGCCCTTGAAGCCGTTGTCGGTGCTGTCGCCGCCCGTGTCGGTGGGACGGCCCAGCAGTAAGACCGCGCTCCTCCCCTGCTTGCGCGTATCATCCCCAGCGCACAGGCTCCGTCATGCTTATTCGCGTGACTCCCCGATCGATTGGCGATGAGCACCGCCGATGCAGAGGTTCTTGAGCGCGTCTGTCGGACGATCGTCGACCGGATTCTCACCGAGGACATCGATCGCGAGGATATCGAGTCGCTCAAACGCGAGGTCTGTGCTGCCCACTCAGCACCGGTGGTGCCCCAAAATAGCGACCTGCTTGAGTACGCTCCCGAAGAACACCGCGAGGATCTTGAAGCGATTCTCCGCCGTAAGCCCGTCCGGACCGCCTCGGGCGTTTCGCCGGTCGCGATTATGACCAGTCCCCACCGGTGCCCGCACGGCCGGTGTCTGTACTGTCCTGGTGGCCCGGACTCGGAGTTCGATTCCGCCCAGAGCTACACCGGACACGAGCCTGCTGCTGCACGGGGTGAACGCGCCGACTATGATCCCTATGATCAGGTGACCAACCGACTGCGGCAACTCCGTGACATTGGCCATCCGGTCGATAAGGTTGAGCTCATTCTGATGGGTGGAACACTTACTGCTCGGAGCCACGATTACCAAAGCTGGTTTGTCAAGCGGGCGCTGCAGGCGATGAACGATTTCGATCCCGATCACCCCGAAGCCCGGCCGGCGGCCCGTCCCGGCGAACGTCCCTTCGAGTACCTTGAGGACGTTATCGAAACCAACGAGACGGCCGCGGTTCGCAATATCGGAACGACCTTCGAGACCAAACCCGACTGGTGTACCACCGAGGCGGTTGACCGCATGTTGTCACTCGGCGGCACGAAGGTGGAGGTCGGCGTCCAGACCACCTTCGATCGGATCAACCGCGAGATGGGCCGGGGACATGGCACCCAGGAGGCAATCGACGCCAATCGTCGGCTCCGGGACGCCGGGTTCAAGGTCGGCTTTCACATGATGCCGGGTCAGCCAGGGTCCTCGAAGGCGATGGCCCGCACGGACTTCAAGCGGCTCTTCTCCCGGCCGGAGTGGCAGCCGGATTATCTCAAGATTTATCCGACGCTCGTTGTCGGCGGCACGGTTGTCTACGACATGACCCACCGGGGAGAGTTCGAACCACTTTCGAGTTCGGAGGCGGCAGAACTGGTTGCCGACATCAAGACCGATATTCCGCCATACACGCGTCTGCAACGCGTCCAGCGGGACATCCCCGCCGACTTCATCGAAGCAGGTGTCCAGAAGTCGAATCTCCGCCAGCTCGCCCGCCAGCGACTGGCCGACCGTGGCGAGCGCTGTGACTGCATCCGGTGTCGTGAAATCGGGTTCAGCGATGTCACCCCCGATCCAGCGGATGTCAAGCGACGCCAGCGTACGTATACGGCCTGTGGAGGAACCGAACACTTCCTCAGTGTCGAGGTCCCGGATGCAGACGGTGATCTCCTCATCGGCTTCTGTCGGCTGCGGTTCCCGGCCGATCCGCACCGCGAGGAGCTCCAGCAGGCGGCAATCATCCGCGAATTACACGTGTATGGCTCACAGGCGACACTTGGGGCTGAGGGCGACTGGCAACACCAGGGGTATGGACGCGAGCTTGTGCGGTGGGCCGAGGATATTGCCCGCGACGCGGGATATGATCGACTCGCCGTTATCAGCGGGATCGGCGCTCGCGAGTACTACCGCGAGCATCTCGGATACGTCCAAGACGGTCCGTATGTCGTTACCGACCTGTGAGTACGAAGCGTCTTTGTATCGACGCCCGATAGCGCGTGGCATGCCGACCGTCTGGTTCGATGGGACCGAAATCGAGTGCGAAGAGGGGGCTATCCTCCGAGAGGTACTTCGTGAGGCCGGTGAGAGTCCGCACAACGGCCTCTCGGCGTATTTGAACTGTCGTGGTCACGGTGCCTGTGGCACCTGTGCTGTCGAGGTGGCCGGCGAGGTGAGCGAGCCGACATCCGCAGAGCGCAATCGGCTGTCGAAACCGCCGCTGAGCGACACCGAGAATCTTCGGCTGGCCTGCCAAACTCGTGTTCAAGGCGATGTCACCGTCTTCAAGCACGATGGCTTCTGGGGCCAACACGAAGACGAGTAGCTCACGCTAGTGCTGTCACAATCGATTCAGCCCACTGGAGAAGCGCCTCGTCGGCCCCCCGTCGGGCGACACACTGCAGTCCGACCGGCCGCCCGTCGGCGTGACCGGCTGGAATCGTCACCGCGGGCATCCCCAGAGCGGTCCACGGTCGATTCATCACCGAGTCGCCCGTCGAGGTGCGCGTGGCCGGTGGTGGCCCTGGCGCGGCGGGGGTCACCCACAGATCGATGCCCAACTCGTCCATCCGCTCGTGCATGCGGTTGGTCTGTGCCTCAATCGTCGCCCGGGCTTCACGGAGCGCGTCGTCGGTGACGGCCTGTCCTGCCCGCAACGTCTGGGCGGTCCGTGTCCGGTAGAAGGACTCGTATTCGGGGAACCATTCGGCATGCACCCGGGCGAACTCGCCGGTCGAGACCCGACGGTGGGCAGCGTCAAGGGGGCGATACGCTTCGAAGGCCGGCTCCCGACGTAGATCGAGACCAGCCGCGTCAAGTGCGGCCACCTGTGTCTGAAAGGCCTGCTCTCCGGCGGTGGTCGCCTGCTCCCGATACGTGCCGGTCGGCACGCCGATGACCGGCTCAGTTGGTGTGTCCGGGGTCCACGTATCACAGAGTACGCCGGCCGCGAGGCGGGCGCCCGCAAGCTCTTGTGTGAATGTCCCGACGGTATCGAGACTCCATGCACGCGTCAGCACGCCGTCGGTCGGAATCCGTCCGAACGACGGCTTGTAGCCAACCACCCCACAGAAGGCCGCCGGCCGGATCACCGATCCTCCCGTCTGGGTGCCGATCGCCAGCGGCACCAGCCCGGCAGCAACGGCGGCTGCCGACCCGCTTGAGGAACCCCCTGGGGTATACCCCGGTGCCCGCGGATTATGTGTTCGGGCGGGTGCGAACCCGGCGAACTCCGTCGTCCGGGTCTTCCCGGCAATCACTCCGTCGGCCGTCCGCAGGCGATCAACGAGCGTGGCCTCCGGTCCGTCGAACAGTTCCGGCGGGAGCGCCGAACCGGCCCGCGTTTCGAAGCCATCGACGTGAATGATGTCCTTGATGCCCACGGGAACGCCGGCTAACTGCCCGCCATCAACCGTCTTGATCGCCTGTCGAAGCCGCTGCCGTCGCCCTGGCTCGTCCCGGAAGGCCTGCAGTCGGTCATCGACGGCATCGATCCGGTCGCAGGTCGTCTCGATGAGGTCCAATAAGTCACGTTCGCCCCCTGCGAGTGCGTCAACGGTCGTTGCGAGGGCGGCATCGTAACACGGGAACTGTTCGGTCATGCAGACGGGTCGGGAATCGCCGTGTCTGGATTGAGGATTCCGGCTGGATCGATGCTCTGCTTGAGTCGATGCATCATGGCAAGCGTCGCGTCGTTGAACTCATCGCGCAGGTGCTCGCGCTTGTGGGTGCCGATGCCGTGTTCGCCCGTTGCCGTCCCTCCACGCTCGATCGCCCGCTCGATGATGCGCTCGTTGACCCGCTCACACGTGGCGACATGTTCCGGATCGTCGGCGCGAGCCATGATTGCATAGTGGACGTTGCCGTCACCGGCGTGCCCGAAGCAGGGGATCAGTAGCTCCTCCTCTTCGGCCCAACGGCTGATGTCGCCGATGAGCGGTGCGAACTCATCGATCGGCACCGCAACATCACCCAATGCAATCGGGGTGAGCTCCGGATCATACGGTCTGAGCGCCTCCGAGAGTTGCGCCCGGGCCGCCCAGAGGGCGTCGAGTTCCTCCCCAGCGGGGGCGAGGTCGATCTGTTGAGCGTCGTGGGTGGTTGCAATTGACCGAAAGGTCTCGACCGCGTCGGCGCGCTCGGCCGGTCCATGAAACTCGACAAAGACCATCGGTGCGTCCGGGAGCTCGGTTTCAAGATACGCGTTGACCATCGCCGCGGAGACGGCATCGACCAGTTCGATCTTGGCGACGTCGATCCCCGCCTGGATGGTCTCGGCGACGGCCGCCGCGGCGGCGATCCGGTCCTCAAAGAGCACGCGCCCGCCGTAGACCCACGCCGGTTGGGGCGCTACCGCGAGCGTCGCCTCTGTGACGACCGCGAGGGTCCCCTCGCTCCCCACGAGGAGGTCCGTGAGATTGTATCCACTTGAGGACTTTGCCGCCCGGCTTCCGGTCTCGATGACGGTCCCGTCGGGCAGGACAGCCTCCAGTCGAAGCACTCGGTCGCCAACCTCACCGTACTTGACGGTCCGCATACCGCTGGCGTCGGTGGCGATCATCCCGCCGACCGTTGCCATGTCGCCCGAAGCCGGCAGCGACGGAAAGAACAGGCCCTCGGCGGCGAGTGCGTCGTTGAGGTCGCTGCCGAGCACCCCTGGCTGGACGTCGACCTGGAGCGCGTCCGGACGGATCGGCCCGATTGCGTCCATCCGCGTGAGATCCATGCTGATGCCGCCGGCGTTCGGTACCGCGCTGCCCTGGATGCCCGTGCCCGCCGCATACGGTGTTACCGGAATCGTTCGCTCGGTCGCTGCCTCAAGGACGGCGGCGACGTCCGCCGTTGACTCAGGATAGACGACGGCATCGGGCGGGGTTCCGTCGTCGGCGGGGGTTCCCCAGTCGTGGCCGTG
>CAZFMU010000071.1:6797-8616 GCA_964520165.1 uncultured Salinarchaeum sp.
TTGATCCACGCCTTGATGTAATCGTGGTAGGCGCTGTTGGTCGGATCGACACCACGCTGGCGGAGCTGTTGGGCGCCCTCGCCCTTGGCCATGCTCCAGGAGCCGATGAGTACACTCGTCGAAAAGCCCGTCGGGGCGAACCCGGCGGCGGCGGCAAACAGCGCAACGAACGTGACCGCCCGGTTCCCGCCCAGATCGAGTGAGAACGCCGTCTGCGTGACGACATCGCCGGACGGTGGCCCGACGACGACACCGAGGATGAGCAGGACGCCGAGGGCGGTGGTAAAGCCGATGAGAATCTTTTCGAGGAGGCCATACCGGGTGAAAAAGACCAGTACGCCAGCCCCACCGACAAGAAGCACGAACGCCTGTGGGACCGCCAGCGGTGTCACGGCCGCCGCGAGGGCGGCTGAACTCATGCCGACCGAGGCGGTGATCCCGGTGTACATGATTCCGAAGACCAGGACCGCGAACCACTGCATCCAGTTGTGCGGACCGGGGAGCTGGTCGTAGGCCTCGATCGGATTGCCGCCGGCGCCGTAGTTATACCGGATGCCGAGTTCCCAGGCGCCGTATTTCACGACGTAAATGAGCCCAAACACCCAGATGGCAAACAGCCCGAACGTTGCTGCCATCTCCGGCCCTAGGACGATGTGACTCCCGCCGATGCTGATCAGCGCCCACATCATCGAGGGGCCGAAATGGTGTTTGAAAAAGCCGACCCAGTCCTGATCCGGATACTCAAGGGTGAGATCCGCCGGCGCGGTGTTCTCCTCTTGGTTACTCATCGGTGCCCCCGTGTCGGCTGCCGTGGCGACGCGTCCTCGACTCTTCCGGGTGACGACACCACGTCTGTCTGTTCGTAGCGAGACAGCCACTCACACATATCCTGAGACTTCCGAACCAGCAACTTAACCTAGTCGAAACGGCTGCTCACAGCAGCCGCCGAACGTATTCGGTCGCGTGTGCCGGGACCGCGTCACGAAGTGTCTCGGGATCACTCGTGCCGTCGGCGTTGACGAGGTAGGCACGTCCATCGGTGTCGCCGTAGGTCCCGTGAAAATCGTACATGAAGCCATAGACGGTGACGTCAGCGTCGAGTCGCTCTCGGAGGAAGGCAACCTGACGGTCGACGTTGTACTCGGCGAGTTGATCCACAAGCGGTGCGTCGGCGTCGGGATCGACCCGATCGTCTGCGAGGCCCGCCTCGATCACCGGTGTGAGCAGCCGGATCCACTTCTCGACGCCGGTGGGGGCGGGTTCGCCCTCGTCGCGGGCCGCCTTGAGCGCGGCCGATACCGCACCACAGTCGGTGTGTCCGACGACACAGACAACGCCTGTCCCGGTGAAGGCGACGGGATACTGGACGCTTCCGTCGATCACGCGCTCGCCGTCGACACGGTCCCAGACCTGGTTGCCGATGGTACTAGGGGTAAAGAGCCACCCAGGCCGATCGACATCCCACATCGCGGTCTGAGGGACACGCGAGTCCGGACAGCACATCGCGACAACCGGTGGGTGCTGCCCGTCTTTGACCTCCGAAAAGTGGTCGTCTTCGAGGGCGGTGGTGTGTCGGTCGTTTCGTTCGAGTAACTCCGCAAGGAGTGTCTCGGCCATACGCGAGGCTCACGATCACACCTCTTGAGTGTTGTCGACTTGTCCTCATTCGATGTCGGTCGTTGAGAGGACGCTCTCGTCCCCACCACGGTCGACACGCCCGCGAGCGATGGCGAATGCGCTGGTGCGGTCGACGCGCCGGCGCCCGTAGCCGAAATAGATGAGCGCGCCGCCGACAGTGATTCCCAGCGCGCCCAGAATC
>CAZFMU010000072.1:0-8614 GCA_964520165.1 uncultured Salinarchaeum sp.
AGGGCATTCCGGCGATCGATCCCGAGTTGGGGGCCAGTGTCGGATGGGATGCCTCTGCCATCCGTGCCGGCGTTAACGGCGTATTCAACGTGCTTCGGTATTATGATTTCCTCGATGGGGCGATCGTCACCGAGCCGCAGATTCGGGCCTCTGGCTTCGACCAGTACGGATCGCCGGTCGGTGGTGTTGTCGATTTCAAGCCGGATCTCGGTGACGAGGTCACAACGGGTGATACGCTCGCCACCGTCTCGACCGTTTTTGGTGAGACCAAGGCGACGATCACCGCGACCAACGACGGTGTTTTCTGGCGGACCCGACGGCTCCCGCAGGTTGCTACCGGAGAGTACATTTGTTCGGTCGGGACCGGCATTGACCGATACTGATCAACGTTCGGGATGGATTGGGGCGTCGAAGCCACCGCGGATCAGCGGCTTGGCGACGTGCCGTCGCGCTACCGGCGGCACCTCATACCACCCGCGTTCGAGCGTTCGATCAAGCGGCTCTTCGATCTTTCCCGGAGCCGTCGTTCCGCACGCCCGGCACCGGTAGCCCTGTTCGGCACCGGCGCTCTCCATTGACCGGCCACAGTCCGGACACGTCGGGACGACCCGTTTTGAGTGTGATAACGATCGAACCGCGAACTTTTCGAGCTTGATCGTCTTATCGGTAACCTCGCCACAGACCGTGAGTCGATCACCGACGCGGAGATCACGCACCCGGTCACGAAACCGCTTTGTCGGTTCAAAGGCTGCACACTCGATACTCGTCTTCCCGTCGCCGAGTTCGAAGAACACGTGTCCTCCTGGACGTGTCTCCGGTGGCCGAGTGACCCTTCCGGTGGTCCGAACACACATGCCATTGTCAGTGTCGGCGAGCGGTACCTCCTGGAGGTGGGCATCTGTTCCCTGGTTCGTCATATAACGGTGGGTGCGGTCGATCGGTTCGCTCTCGATGGCGTCGCTGACCGCACGGAGCACCTCCGGGTCGTCACCACGGATCCCATACAGGACCGGTCCTGGTGTATGCGGCACACAGACGGGGCTGTTAGCAACCCGATCAACCGTATCCCACACGGTCGGATACCACCGATTCGCGGCGGCGAAGACCGTGTCTGCTGCGACATCACGCGGGGTTCCCCACCGCTCGGCCTGCCGATACGCTAGCTGTTCGTAGGTCCAGTCATCCCAGGCGCGCCACGCTCCAAGCGCTGCCAGCGCGCCGATCACTCCACGCCCGTTATCCCAGGTGGCGTGTCGATAGCCGTGTCGCTTGATCAACGTGAGCGCCCGAGCGCGGGTGACCCGGGTGCGCATCGCGGCTCGACTGTAGACGCCGACGTCGTCCGGAATCGCCTCGGCGTTGTGAGCGGCAACAACGACACCGGGATTTGTCCGGGAACTCTCGCGTTCGGCGAGCGTTTCAACGAGCGTCTGGGCGGCCTTGAAGGCGCGGTCCGGATCGGCATCCGTGTGGAGACAGACGGCAGCGTTTCCACGGGTCTTGTGTTCGATCGCCGGGTGACACCGGATCAACAGCGACCGCTCGATGGTCGCGCCGGTCGCCACCAGTCGCGCGGCAAGTTCCGCTCCGAGATAGGTCGTGCACATCCCGTGTTGCCGCGAATCGGTATCATCAATAGCTACCAGCGAACTCATCGCCACGTGCTCAGTCGCCACTTGCCGCGCAGTTGTTCGGCCCCAACTCAAGCTCGAAGGCCGCTCCCTCGTCTACACGCTGTTGTCCGAGGTTGATGGCGATAATCTCCTCAAAGTTGTTCGGTCGTGGCGGCATACTCGAGAGGAGAAAGTCAATGAATCCGGCGCGATCCAGGTCGAAGCCGCGAAGCCGGCCACGTACCTCGCCGAGGCGCTCGACGTATGGTGGTTCGTGCTTACGGGCGGTCTCAAGGGTCAGGTGCCCGGGGGCGATCAGCGTGTCCGCCGGCTCTTCGGCCAGCCACTCAAGGGTGTCGTAGATCCGCCCGGCGGCCTCGTGGGCCTCCTCCGGATCCTCCAGATCTGGTCGGGCAATGCCGTCGATGAACAGCGAGTCGCCGGTCATCAGCACGTCACCAACGCGGTAGCCGGTCATCTCAGTGGTGTGTCCAACAAGTGAAACCGCTTCAATTTCGGTGTCACCGACCACGAGACGTTCGTCCGGTTCGACAAGGCGTACGTCGGCGTTGAGTCCTCGGTCGACGGCCCCGGCCGGCATCACCGGCGTCGTCGACTCGATCGCCCCGAGAGCGTGGACGCCACTGATGTGGTCGGCGTGGACGTGGGTGTCGACCGCGTATGTGAGAGTTGCCCCCCGGCTGGCGGCGTCCTCGCGGTACCGATCGGTGAACGCCCGTAACGGATCGATTACAGCCGCCTCGTCGCCGTCGACCACCAGGTAGCCGAGACAGCCACTCGATGGGCGGTGGTACTGGATAATCTCCGCTGTGGGACCGGTCTCTGACAGGGGCGTTCCGACGTACAGCCGCGCCCAACCCTCCATTCCGTCGACGAGTACCTCGACATCCTCACGACCGACGGCGGTGAGAAACTCGCCGACGAATCGGCTTGTTATCCCCTCTGCACAGGAGACAACTAGCGGTCCTTCGGGGACCCCCTCGGGAACCGATTCGACGGGCTGTCCATCCTCGACGAACTCGGTAAAAGGCACATTCACGACCGTCACGTTGGGATACGAGAGTGCCCATGCCTCGGCGTCGGCTGGCCGGCGGGTATCGAGGACGGTCACCGGCGTTCCGGCGTCGAGCCGCGCCTTCAGTGCGTCGGCGGTGATTTCCGCAACTTCTACGTCGAACTCCGGGAACTGGCGTCGGATGTCGTAGTCCATGGCTAAGACGACGACCGTGTCGCATTTCACGATCGGTTCGTCAGGTGTATCAGTTGCCTTAGACGCCGGGGAATAAAACAGCCCCGCCCCCGCAACGCATATATTGGTTTGGTGGCAACTATACCCATATACAGATGTCCCGGTCTGCACTGGTGGGAAATATCATCGCGATGCTTGAGGACGCCGGGTTCACCGTTAGCGACCGGTGTGCCATTCGGCCGCGGAGTTTTGATCTCGCTGCCCGCCGGGGCGACGACCTCGTTCTCCTGAAGATCCTCCGAAATATCGACGCATTCACCGCCGAGAGCGGTGCCGAGATGCGCCGGATTGGCCGGTATCTCGACGCCACGCCGCTGGTGATTGGACTTCGAACCCGCGATCAGGACCTCCGACCGGAGGTTGTCTATTTCCGGTACGGTGTGCCGGTCCTGAGTCCGGATACCGCCATGGATCTGTTCGTTGAGGACATTCCGCCGCTGATCTACGCGGCCCCTGGCGGACTCTATGTCAGTCTCGACAGCGATATCCTCGCTGACGAGCGCGAGGAGCGTGGCTGGTCGCTCGGTCAACTCGCCAACGAGCTCGGCGTCTCCCGACGGACCGTCTCGAAGTACGAAAGCGGTATGGACGCCTCGATTGAGGTGGCAATGGCCCTTGAGGAGTTGTTTGACTCGTCGCTCACATCGCCTGTACAGGTGCTTGAGGAGGAGGCCCCCGGCCGGGCTGAGGAGGACCCAGCGGAGCCGTCCCCTGAAGCCGAGGAGACCGTCACGGTCTCCGTACTCACCCGGGTGGGGTACGACGCCCACCCGACGGTCCGGGCGCCCTTCGAGGCGGTTGGTGAGGACGACCGTCGGGAGGTCCTGTTGGCCGGCCACTCCGATCACGACGAGGCGCCCGAGAAGCGGGCCAAACTCATGGGCTCGGTCGGTCGTGTCGCCGAAGCGCCCTCGGCGTACTTCGTGACGAGTGCCCGCCGGACTTCCGTCGGCGGTACGGCCATCATTGAGTACGAGGAAGCGACCGACATTGACGATCCCGACGAACTCCGCAGATTGGTTCGAGAACGCTCTGAACCAGCATAACAAATGCGTTATGCATACCACATTCGGTATTCTTTTGCCTCCGTAACCCCCATCGGCTGGTATGCGTGGAACCGCGCGCGGTGTCGTCGATGCAGACGAGCTCGCCGTACTCAAGCGACTGGCGCTGGACGGCGGCTTCAGGGGAACCCATAAGACCTCCTGTAGTGATCTCGGCGAGACGCTTGAGGTTTCGACACAGACGGCCTCACGTCGCCTCCAGCGACTCGAAGAACTCGGCCTGATTGACCGGGATACCGTCGCTGATGGTCAGTGGATCGCGATTACCGACGACGGACGGCAGCGACTCCACGCCGAGTATACCGACTATCGACGGCTCTTCGAACAGGGGACGAGGATCGAACTCGCCGGAGCGGTCGAAAGCGGTATGGGCGAGGGCAAACACTACGTCTCCCGCCCGGGCTACATGCGGCAGTTCCGCGACCGACTCGGGTATGAGCCGTTCCCGGGGACGCTCAACGTCGGGCTCACCGAGGCGAGTGAGCAACGTCGCGGTGGACTCTCAAGCCTTGATGCGATCCGGATCGACGGCTTTGAGACGGCCGATCGGACCTTCGGCCCGGCGGTCTGTTATCCGGCACAACTTATCGCCACCGACGTGCAGTATGATCAGGCGCACGTCATTGAGCCCGAACGTACCCACCACGCAGCTGACAGTATCGAACTTATCGCCCCCGATCGGCTCCGCGACGTGCTTGCACTTGCCGACGGTGATCAACTTCGTGTGGTTGTCACTGACGCCTAACCGTGTCACCGAATCAGTCACCCAGCGGTGCGATTGAGGAGGCTATCGCCGCCTTTGAGGCCGGACACCCGGTCTGTATCCACGACGCTTCCGACCGTGAGGGCGAGACCGATCTCGTCTATCATGCCGATGCGGTTGATCCGGCGGCCGTTGCCCGTCTGCGCAACGACGCGGGCGGGCTCGTCTGCGTGGCCCTCGGAGACGCTGCGGCAACCGCCGCTGAACTCCCTTATGCGACCGCGGCGATCGATCACCCTGCCGTTGAGGACACGGCGATGGCCTACGGCGATCGACCGTCGTTCTCCCTGTCGGTCAATCACCGAGAGACCTTCACGGGTATCACCGACGAAGACCGCGCGCTGACCATCCAGGAACTCGGCCGGTTCGCTGCCGAGGCAACCGCCGGTGATGCGACGGTTGTGGACTTCGCCGAACGGTTCCGTTCCCCCGGACATGTCCAGTTGCTCCGGGCGGCCCCGGAGCTGCTCGCCGAGCGCCGCGGCCACACAGAACTGGGTATTGCGCTCGCGAACGCGGCGGATCTCCCGCCGGCCGTCGTGGTCTGCGAGATGCTCACCGACGGCGACGGTGCGCAGTCGCGCGAGACGGCCCGTGAGTACGCGGCCACCCACGGCATTCCGTTTCTGCGCGGCGAGTGGCTGATTGAGACCCTCGCTTGACGCTCGCGCGCGGATCGCCTACACTCATTAGGGTCGATATCGTTTGAGGAGACATGTACGGTATCGTTGCCTGTGATCGTGTTGCGCATCGACCGCGTGTCGGATCAAACGACTATCGGAGGTGCTGAGTATGACGGACCGCCCAGAGATGTTCCACGGCACGGATACGATCTGGATGGACGGGGAGTTCGTCGACTGGGAGGACGCCCAGGTCCATGTCCTCACCCATAGCCTTCACTACGGCACCGGCGTCTTCGAGGGTGCACGTCTGTACGACACCCAAGAGGGCCCGGCCCTGTTCCGGTGGGATGCCCACATCGAGCGGCTGTATGACTCGGCCCGCCCGCTGAACCACGAGATCGAATACTCACCCGAGGAACTCACCGAGGCGACAATCGAACTGATCAACCGCCAGGATCTTTCCTCGTGTTATATCCGCCCGCTGGTGTTCTACGGTTACGAGAGTCTCGGCGTCAACCCCGGAGACTGCCCAACCCGGACCATGATCGCCGCCTGGCCGTGGGGCACCTATCTCGGCGAGGACGCACTCACCACGGGTGTTGACGTGATGGTCTCCTCTTGGCGAAAACACGCCTCGAGTCAGATCCCGACGAACGTCAAGGCCACCGGCGCGTATCTCAACAGTATGCTCGCCAGCGACGAGGCCAAACGCAACGGCTACACCGAGGCCATCGTCCTCAACAAGGAGGGAGATGTCGCCGAGGGCCCCGGTGAGAACATCTTCATGGTGCGCGACGGTGAGATTTACACGCCCGGACTCGCCGAGAGCATCCTCAACGGGATCACCCGGGACTCCGTTATCACCATCGCCGAGGATCTCGGATACACCGTCCATGACGAGGCCTCAATCTCACGCGGCGAGCTGTATAACGCCGATGAGCTGTTCTTCAGCGGGACGGCCGCCGAGGTCACGCCGATCAAGAAGGTCGACAATGTTGAGGTGGGCAACGGCACCCGCGGCCCGGTCACCGAGGAAATCCAACAGCGGTTTTTCGACGTGGTCGAACGAAAGACCGACGAGTACGACGACTGGTTCCGCTACGTCTAGTCGGCGATCTCGTTGTCTGCGTCGAGTGTGAGGACGGTTGGATCCGTCCGCTCGTCGTCCTCGTATAGCCCATAGGAGATGACGATGACGACATCACCAACCTCCGCTCGCCGGGCAGCCGCCCCGTTGATCTCGATTTCCCCCGAATCGCCAGCAATCGTGTAGGTCTCAAAGCGTTCGCCGTTAGTCACGTTGAGTACTTGGACGCGTTCGCCCACCGCGATATCGGCCGCATCAAGGAGCGTCTCGTCGATCGTGATGCTCCCCGCGTAAGCAACATCGGTGTCAGTGACACGGCCCCGGTGGAGCTTTGACTTGAGTAGCCACCGCTGCATGCCCCAGACGACCGCACGAGCGAGGAAAACCGTACCGTTCCGGGCTCAGAATAGTCCCGGGAACAGCACGTAGCTGAACACGAGCGCCAGTACACCGACGGCAGTCGCGTAGTAGAGCAGCGGAATGAGGTTCAGTCGCATCACGCGACCCTCCTTGCCAACCAGTCCGACGGTCGCTAGCGCGGCGACGACATTGTGGATTGCCACGAGGTTTCCGATAGCGCCGCCGACCGCCTGCGCGCCGACGATGATCTGCGTCGGCAGTCCAAGTTGCTGGGCGGAGATGAACTGGAAGTTCGCGAAGGTGATGTTCGAAACGGTGTTCGACCCGGCCATAGCCGCCCCGAGGGCGCCGATCAGCGCGGCGAAGAACGGATAGATCGGTCCGATGATGTCCGCCGTCGTGATCGCGAGCGCCTCGATCATGCTTACCGGCTGCTGTTGTCCTTCGACGACCATCGTCGGGATGGTGTCGACGACCGAGGCGTGTGCCCCCGACTGGAGCATGACTTGGACCATCGCGATGACGAACACCAGTGCGATGAATGGCGAGGCAATCTTGCGAACGGCCTCGCCCCAGGCGGCCTTGATCTCGTCACCAGACATCCGATACAGCGGAACAGCGAGCAAGGCACTGAGAATCAGCCAGAAGCCGGGTGCGTTGAGCCACCCGATACTTCCACCGAGCGTCGTCCCGAGAATGTCGCTCCAACTAGTGATGAAGATATCCCGGTTGATGAAGTCGCTGATCGGTCCAATCGCCCGCGTGATCACCAACAGGACCACTAGTGCGACGTAGGGCGCCCACGCGGTCAGCAGCGACATCCCGCGACCGGAGCCACCGGTGTCACTGCCTGGACTCACACCACCCCGCGAGGCGGCTCCACCGTCGCCGTTTGACTGCCCGGGCTCGATCGTTCCGAGCCAGTAATCGGGCCACTCCTCGCGTGGCGGGAACTCCCAGTCGGAGTCGGGCTGGAGATAGCCGGCTCGAAGTACCCCAACGGTGATCGCGCCGCCGACCATCGAGCCGATCAGCGACGGGAACTCCGCGGTGAGGAACCACGCCGAGGCCCAGTACGGTACCGCGAACGCAATACCGGCGAACAGACACAGCGGCGCGACCTCAAGGGCCGGCTTGATACTGCGCTCCTCGCCGAAGAAGTACACGACCATCCCGACAGCAAACAGTGGCATGGCGAACCCGACCAGCGCGTGATACGTTGCCGCCCATGCCGCTACCTCGACGGCGTACTCGTTGACGCTGAGGCCGGCGGACTGGATGGCCTCCTGTGTCGAAGCAACTGATTCAAGCGGATCGACAATGCCGACGATGATCGGCGTTCCGACCGCCCCGTAGGTGACTGCGATGATGTGCCCGATGAGCGCGGCGATCACCGCTGCCAGCGCCGGGAAGCCGAGCCCGAGCAACAGCGGGGCGACGACCGCCGGTGGCGTACCGAACCCGGCGGCACCCTCGATGAATGTTGCCATGAAGAATCCGAGCAGGACGATCTGGACGCGTCGGTCGTCGCTGACCGCCGCAAACCCTTGGTTAATGCGATCAAACGCGCCGGCCTCCATGAGCGTGTACAACAGGACCAGCGCGCCGAAGACAATCCAGAGGATTTCCAAGGCGGTCATCACGCCGACGGCCGATGCCGCCACAAGCCAGTTTGGCGGCATGTTCCAGACGACGAACCCGATTACGAGAGCCGAGAGCCACGCGATCGGCATTGCGCGTGTCGCCGGCCACAGGAATCCAACCAGTAAGACCCCCGCGAGCAAGAGCGGAAGTGCTGCAGTGAGGATCTCTACTACCGTCGCCATACGGACCC
>CAZFMU010000073.1:0-8603 GCA_964520165.1 uncultured Salinarchaeum sp.
CCTCCCGACTGCGCTGCTTGAGAGACTGTGGTCTCTCTGCGCTGCTCGTTGAGGAAGGGGGCTCCGCGCTGTTTTATGCTGAACTTCTTCAGCCTCACACGCAACACAGACCAGTGGTTCGAGAAAATACTAAGTACTGACTTCTACAGATGAGCGAAATACAATAAACACGTCCTCGCAGACGATCAACAGACCTCAGCGACGCGCTGGAGGACATCGTCGACGTTCCTGGCATCGAGGTCGACACTGAGGTCGATCTCTCAGACGGCGGCGCACAACGGCTCCACGACCGTGTCCAACGGAAGCTGGGCGACCTCGATTGATTCTCAAAGGAATCGTCCGGCGACAGTGTTTTATAGAATCCGCGGAAAATGAAATACATGGCTAACGCCGCTTCCCGGGGGTCACATCCACTCGATACGATGCTCGCCATCTCTGATGTCGTGACGAACCAGCGGTATGCGAAGATCTATGCCCAGGTGCTCACGCTCGATACGCCGACGGTTGAGGAACTCTCTGAAGGGCTCGATAGTTCGACGACGACCGTATACGAGGACGTAAAACACCTCGTCGAGAGCGGCATTCTCGAGCGCGTGACGGACACCCAGCCGCATCGATACCGGGCCCGCCGGATCGACCTCCATGTCGGGACAGACGAGGACTCCTATCAGATTACGCCGGCGCTGTTCGTCGCGCTCGCCCGACGCAAGACGAACGAGAACATTCAGCTGTTTCTCGACCGACACGGTGTCAGCGGCCTTGCGACCGCTCTTGAGTACGCCCGTGACTACGCCCAGGGCCGAATGAATGCCCGCATCATGGCGCGCGAGCAGGACCTTCCCGTGCTCGAAGCCGAGACGATCCTGCAGGAGATGCGCGACGTGCTCCTGGATGTCGACCCCGATCTCGAAGAGAGCCCCGACGTCGACGAACTGGACGCGGCAGTCGATGAATAACGAGTCTTCTCCGCAGACGGTCACAGCCAGTCACTGACGTACGCGACGTGATCGGCGAGGTCGGAGACTGACCGTTCGATTCGGCGAACCGCACGTCTCACTTCGCCGCCCGTCCGGGTCACGTCCGCGATAATGATGATACCAGGATGCTCGTCTGCCGGTGGATTACTGAAATCCGACTGATCGGCTGTCAGCAGAACGCGGTCCTTTCGGGTTGCAACGGCTAGGACGTCCGGATCAGACGCGCTTACCCCGAGATCCTCGACGTCGACGACGCGGACAACATCATGGCCGTCGTCGCGGAGGGCCTGTATCCACTCGGTCTCGACGTTTTCGTCCGCGAGCAGTTCCATCGAACGTCCTCTAGGTGGTCTCGTCAGGAACGAGGCGATTCGGCGCGTGCTCCTCGTACATCGACTGGTTCCGAGTCTCGATAGTACGCATCTCCTCGGGGTGGCTGAAGGCGTACGCGAGCGCGGCGTGGACCTCGGCGACCGAGATGTCGTAGCTCGTGGCGATCTCCTCTGGCGTGTCGTCTCCGTCGACGTAGCGCTGGTAGATGTGATACACGCCGATACGGTGTCCCTCGATCCGGGGGTCCCCGCCGAGGACATCGTCTGTCTTCACGATCTCCGGCATCGTCCCGTCCGAACTCGATTGTGACCCAGTTCCAGCCATGATCCGTTGGTGCCTCTGTACGCTACTAGCGTGTCTCACGTAATAACCACCCGGGTTGATGAGGCGGTCCAGACCCAGTGTTCTGTCCGAGTCTCGGTCCACCGCTGATTTATCGACCCACAATCGGGTGGCGGGATTCCCACGCGGATTCCGTCTCTCAGCCATGTCTTCATCCGATCCAGATGCTGTCGACCGGCCCGAACCGCTCGTCGTCCTCTCACACCTCGTCCATCGTCTACTCAAGCGCGAGGGAGGGAGCGTCCCGCTCGAACGCGTGACCCTCCGGGTCAGCGACTACGTCGATATCGGCGATCAGGAGGCCGCAGACCTCATCGATGCTGGTGCTGCCGAGGGGGTTTTCACTCTCGACCGGGGATCCGGTGGAAGTACGACCATCGTTGGTGTCTCGCCGAAGGGTGAGGAGCCGGCCGTGATCACGGAAGCCTTCGGTGGCCCTGCTGGCGCTACGGATACTGCCGATTTTCAAGCCCTTGAGGTCGTCACCGAGAGCATTGCGACCGCACTCCGTGATGCCGGCTACGCGACGTTCACCGATCTCGCGGACGCCGATATCGGTAATCTCACCGGGTTAACCGGGACCCTAACCGAGAGTCGTGCGGAGGCGATCATCCAGGCAGCGCCCCGGCACGTCCCGGTTGGCGTGTGGCTCGCCCGGAGTGCCGATGTCCGATACGGTCGACGCGTGGATGAGACGACGGGTCGAGGGACGGCCCGGGTGGTCGATATCACCGCCGCCACCGAGCCTGTCGGCGAACCCCGCTATCGATCCGAGGGGCTCGAGCCGGACGCTGTCGAGGCCCAGTATGTCTCCGATATCGGACGGAACGAACAGGACCCGGTGCCAACCGGGTTGCACGTCCTCGACGATCCTGACCATCCGGATGTCCCGAAGGCTGCGACCCATCCCGAGGCGGGTGACGATGCCCTGCCGGTCGATGCGTCGGGGGAAGTGATTCCGCCGGCGATTCCGACGGAGCCGCGTCTTCAGCTTCCACTAGATGAACTGCTCGCGAAGAAACTGGCCCGTGGGCTGGTTCCAGTCCGTCTGGTTGGCCCACGCGGCTCCGGGAAGAACTACCTCCTCAAGTACCTGTGTCACCGGACGAACCGTGGCTACGTCTCGGTGGACTGTGACGAGGCGACCCACACGGAGGACCTCTTCGGGCCACTCACGCCCACCGAGGACGGGCTAATCGCACCCAGGAACGGGCCGGCAAAGCAAGCACTACTGAATGGGTCGGTGTTGGTGCTCAACGAATTCCCCGTGATGCGGGCCGGCGCCGCGATGTCTCTCCATCGCCTGCTCAACGAGGGCAAACTCCTCGTGAAGGCCCATGGCGAACTGGTTGAGCCCCATCCGTCGGCGCGAATCGTGATCACAATGAATCCACCGACCCGTGAGTACCGGGATTCCGAGCCGATGAACTCGGCTACACGTGGTCGGTTCCGGGCGCTCGAACAGCCCTACATTCAGGACGTCGACGAGGAGGTTGCGACGCTGGATGCACAGGTGAACGCCAGTCACGAGGTCGTGGACCGGGGGATGCTGCGGAAGATCGTCCAGTTCGCCCACCAGACCCGGCAGAACGAGAACTGGCCGACGCTCTCGACGCGAAATCTGACGATTCTCTGTGAGCACATCGAGGACGGCGCCTCCCCGAAGGCCGCGGTGAAGAACGAGGTGTGGGCGGTCGCGGAGCCGAATCAGTATCCCGACGACACCTACGAGACGCTCAATGACTATCTATAGTCGTTTAGGTTACCCCACGAATTAGATATTATATCACTTGTGGGGTAACGCTCTCTGCAGACATTTATCACTTTGAAATGAACGAGGAGGCTACGCGCTTCTCGTAATAACCATGTTCAATACCACTTCATTCACCGAGCCTACAGCACAGAGATTCGTCCTTGACGTGGCTGCTCAAGTGCGGACGGCATCTGGACGAACAGAGCGACTTCGTGCATTCATTCGTGGTCATCTGCCAACGGAAACCGATGTTGAGGTCGTTCTCACGCCAGCTGTCGAAACCGCTGCGGTCCTTCCTGCCAATCCCGATGCGCTCGTGGCCAGCGACGCAACTGAATTCGAGCGGCAGCAGGCCGAACAGCTCCTCGAGAACGTTGACGCCGAATTTCTCGTCCTCGTGACGACCCAACCGGCGCCGTTGGGCCGAATCCCGGTGAACGATCAACTGACCGCCGACCACGCTCACCAGTTCGGACTCGCCTTCCATGAACTGCTCCATATCCTCAAGACGGCCATCGGCCCCATCGCAGAACTCCTCGAAACCGAGATCGATCCCGATTATCGCCAGCAGGTCCACGATCTCGTCAACATCATCGAGGATGGGGCCATCGAACAGGAAGCCGTTGAAGGGGCGAACTTCAGTGACAACGCTGAGATTCGCCTTGAGCTCACCCGCCGGATCCATTCGCAAGTTCCTGATGACATTCCCGACGGTGAGCAGGTTCGGTTCTCCTTCTGGGACGCAGTGACGAGCGCGCTCTACGAATGGGCAATCTATCCGACGGGCATCACGGAGGTACTCCTGGACGAAGACGACGAGCGGATCGTCTTCGCGTCGGAGGCGGATGGCACGGGCTTCGATGCTGTTCAGGAGGCACTCCAGAGGTTGGCAAGGAATGCCCTCGCGATCCGGAGCACCGAGCGCGACGACATCACCCACTGCCACGATAAGACCGCATCCGTACGGCGAGCTCGGCTTGTCGTCGAGACCTGGCAGTCGGCGATCCTCCCGCTTCTTGAGGACCGTTCCGAAGCATCCGCCGAGTCACCAACGGAGGGCGATACTCAAGAGACCGCTGCAGACTCCGTCTCATCGCCGGACTCAGGCAGCTCGAAAGCAGCTGGTCCTGAGACCGAACCCGACCCATCGAGCGACGAGGAGACTGACAGAGGGGGCGACGAGCGCCCACAGGTCGAACGGAGCGCAACGGACGATCCGTTCCAGGATGTCCTCGATCAGCCTACAATCACGCCGGATCGGCTCGACGAAGACCTCGACGAGACACCTGGCCTTGACGATCCGAACGCCCACACTGCCGATACCCCTGGCTCAGACTCTGATGGCTCATCCCAATCGGTAGGCAGCCATGGAGACCAGCCGTCGCAGACCTCGAAGCCTCTCGACCCCAGAGCTCGGGAACTCGCTCGCTCCATCGAGTGCCCGGACACAGAACCCGAGTCCTCGTACGGTGAACGTCCCTCCAGCGGTGACGAGGTGGATGACAGCTCTGATACCACACAACAGTCGACCATCGGGGACTTCGACGCCGGCGGCGCTCCTCGTAAGGACTGCTCATCTGGAGAAGCGACTGACCTTCAGGATGAGCGCGACTACGGCCACGACCAAGCCGAAGGCGAGGCCCCAACCACGAGTACCTCCTCTGGGGGCGGAGCGGAATCCACAGTCGATCCTGAGCCGGCACACGCTGAGGTGCTCGATCGAGATCCTGCTGACGAGACGGACACCTACGAGGAAGCACTCACCGCCGATCGGACTGCGGCTCACGACGAGGCAGATCTAGAGGGCATCGACACCGATACGCTGGAGCGTGAGCTGGAGGACCTCAGCTACCGGCTCGATCGGAATAGTTCAGACGACGACCAGGCGGCCGGCGGGAGTTCTGCGGGACCGGGCCAGCTCGACGAACTGGAACTCGTTCCTATCGCTGATGACCATGCACCACCGGGGATGTGGGCCGACATCGAAGACGGTGCTTCCTGGGTTGCTGGCACGCTCGAGAAACAGCTCCGCCTTGACCGTCAGCGTGGTGTCCGGCGAGGATTGACCGCCGGTGGATACGACACCACTGCAGGCCACCGGCTTCTTATCGGCGACCCGCGGGTCTGCAAGGTTGACACGCCGGGCCGCGAGAAACGCTACGCAGTGGTACTGGTCCTTGACCGCTCGGGATCGATGCGAAACGGCGAGCCACCGAAGATCGAGGTTGCGACGAAGGCGCTGGCGCGGTTCGCTGTTGCCGCAGAGGGGCTCGGAATCGAGGTTGCGATCGTTGATTTCGTCGACGGCCATGCCCGGCTCGTGAAGCCGTTTACCGTCGAGACTCACCACGTCCAGGCGACGCTGCTCGATACGGACTGTGGTGGGGGAACGCCGCTGGCGGACGCCCTCGGACTTGCACGTCGACTCGTGGAGAACCACCGCGATGAGCCGCTCATTGTCGCCGTAACCGACGGCGAGCCGAGTAGCGTCGACAATGTCGTCGACCAGATTCGGGCGTCCCACGTCCCCGTCTGTTCGCTCACTATCGCCACCGATACCCAGGTGGGACATCTCTCTACCGACGCCTCAGAACTCGCCGAGTACTATGAGCGCGAGGCCACGGTGTACGACGGAGAGCGATTGGACGACCGGCTCGATCAGTTCGCCAGTCTCCTCATCGGATTTTGAGTTCACATCTGGTCCTCGCACCGATTTATCGGCCAGAACGGGATGCGGACAGAGTCCGAAAAATCCGTGATTTAGATGCCACGAAGACACATCCACGCCTCCTCGTCGACGCTACCGCCACTGAAGCTCCCTCCGGGGGCGATAGCAGATATAGATGCCGTGCATGACTACGATGTCGAAACCGACCCGCCGGCCATCGAGCCGGTCGAACATCGCATTCGCCTCGATTTCATGGCAGGTGGGGCGATTCGGTACGATCAGCTCCTGACGAACTCCGATTCCCGAGACCGCGACGCGGCCGAGACCGACCCCTGGCATCATGCAGGGCGAGCGAAGCCACTCGGGATGCAATACGCAGAGGGAACTTGCCAGCACCGTCTCATTGAGGAAGCACCGTACTACGAGGTCTATGACGACGAAGACGCGCTTTCAGATACTCCAGCATTCCTCGCCCACCGCCTTCGACAGTGTCGCTCAGCGGATGCTCCGGAAGCCGCCGTCCGGTCGGAGCGCGACCGTCGGGAGACGTGGTACCGGACACTGATTCCCAAGCTCAACCTCTGTTCGGTCCTAAAACGCTCCTCGTACGGCTCGTTAATCGACGACGGTCCCGCCAAGACGGCCGATGGTCAGACACTCCTTGACCACAACGGGTTTGTCGGAGCGGTCGTCCTCGGTTCTGACTCCGATCCCGAATCATTCGCCCGAGAGCAGAGCCTTCCCCCGCAGTATGTCGTTCATGAACGGGATCTTTCCTGCGGCCAGAGCGAAGCGGGAGCGCTTCCAAGTGAGTATGGACTCAACTTGCCCGCCCCACTCCTCGTGGGCGAGTATGAGAGTGGAAGCCGATATCCATTGGTTCCGTGGTCTGACGGGCTGGTCTGTACATGCCCGTTCAAGGCCGACGCACCGTGGCGAGTACTCTGCAAGCACGAGCTGCTCGCAGCGATTATCCTCGGTGCCCGAGAGTCGATTTTTTTGCCCGTGACAGACGGACTGGATGTCCCGTATCGCGCCCGCCGGTTCGTCAGTCCTGCTATGGCAAGCGTCCATACTCCTGGGCTCCCGATCGATGAATGGCCCTAACCGGCGGTCGGGCCAACGCACAGTTGCGTTTTGCGCACCCTCTGAAATTTCTTAGTAGATGGCTGCTGAGGAGGAAGTAGACTAAACATGTCCCCGCGTCGTCGGTACCGCACACATCACCCGCACCAGCATCTGAGTCGATACCAGCGACGAAGGTGGCGGCGGCGAGACGTTCTCGCAGCAGTTTCCTCAGCCACACTGGTATCGCTGGCGGGCTGTACCAGTATTCTCGGGCAGCCAGATCCGGACGGCGATGCCCCGGCTGTCAGCGCTGGTGCCGGGGAGGGGAGCGATGCCGATGACTCGAATTTGGGACGCACGACCGACACGGCAGAGCCAGCGACGACCTCCGGTGATGCGGAGCAGGATGAGACCAGACGAGAGCCGGCAGAACGCAGCGGCGAGGTTATTGACGGTCCCGTCGGTAGCTCCCCGACCAACGAGCACCCCTGGGTCGACGATCCTGCCGATGGGTTGGGATTGACTGAGGTAACCCTCTCGATTGGTACGGACCGGACTCGGGATTTCCTGGGGACAGAGCCTGACGAACTCTCGATTAGCGTCGACGACGACCGATTCACCGTCGACGGACGAGGCCATCTTGAGTGGGACTGTGACGGATTCGCGCTCGCTCACGTCCTCGTCGACGACCGCACGGCCGAGGTGTACGTCGAAGCCGCTCCCAACGATGCGTGCCGAACTAGTGACAACGACGAGGGACGAGGGCCGTGGGTTACACCCTTCACCGTGACTGGGCGCTTCACCGGTGGACGACCGGACGCGCTGGAGGTTCACCTCGAGGGGCAGTACATTGAGGGAGACGGTCCGCGGGGAGGCGCGTTCGCGAGGGCCGACCTGTGACCGCCAGCCAGAGGCGAGTCGACATCGAGGAACGACTCCACAAGATCACTGCTGGCAGACGAAATTTATCGCCTCGAATGGGGCGAGAGAGCTGGCAATTCTGCAACGCCAGTTTCCTCGGTACCTCATGCGCACCAACGATTCACGGCCGTCCGATCACGAACCGGCAGACGACTATTCACGCCTCGATCTCTCGATCCACCGCCAGGCAGTCTTCGGGACGGAGGGACTGGAGGTCGAGACGGGTGCGGTCGAGACCACGCTCACCGATCACGGCATCGAGGTCGGCCATCAGCGATCGACCCGACTCGATGTTCCCACGAGCGAGAGCTTCGTCGACGACCGGCCGCAGACGAGCGATGGCTGTGGGGATTCCGGCGAGCAGGAGCCCCTGTTTGCCTCGTCGACCCCAAGCCAGCGGACACTCGACGGTCGCGACGCGTCGACGGTCCCACGGTTCGGTGACCGGTCCGACAGTCGGGCGTCGGATACTGTCGAGGAGTGAGTATCGATGGGATTCCGATCCACGGCGGCTCCAGTCGACCGAGTTACCCCACTATTG
>CAZFMU010000074.1:0-6306 GCA_964520165.1 uncultured Salinarchaeum sp.
CCGTCGCGACGGTCAACGAGCACCTCTGGGTAGCCGGCAGCGGCGAGGTTACCCCTGGCTTCAATGACGAGTCGACGCGCGATATCGATCGCGTGGACGCGTGCCGCCGCCGTCAGTTCGGCACCGATCGCGGCCGTATAGCCGACGCCGGCGCCGACAATAAGCACCTCATCGTCGGGACATACGTCAAGCGCTTCAAACAGCCGGGCTACCGTGCTGGGGGCCAGGACACGGGTCCCGAGATGCTCGTGACTCACATCGGCATACGCGCGGGCATCGTCAGGAACGAACTCGTGACGGGGGACCTCGCGCATGGCCAGGCCGACGGTCTCGTCGGTGACCGCCCGCTTGGAGGCGTGTTCAAGGCTATCAACCATGTCCTCGCGGAGGGCGCGTCGCTCCACACGTGGATTCGGGAGCGGAGTCTCTTGAATATCCCGCTGCGGACCGTGATTACCGGAGTGGAACAAACTGGACCGCGCCGTGAGACTCGCGTTCAAGGGTCCCATCCGAACGCACCACCGCCCGGATGAGTGTTTGGTCGGCTTGTCCGACAGGGGCGACAATGACACCACCAACATCAAGCTGTGCGGGGATGGCCGACGGCAGCGTCGGAGGCGCACAGGTGAGAACAGCAGCATCAAACGGCGCCGCGTCCGGCCAACCGTTGCGACCGTCGTCGGTGCGGACGAGAACATCATAGCCGAGACGGGTGAGTCGGTCGCGGGCGGCACGAGCGAGCGACGGTCGGCGTTCGATCGAATAGACGTTGCCGTCGCCGACGATTTCGGCGAGTACGGCGGCGTGGTAGCCGCTACCGGTGCCGATCTCAAGAACGCGGTCACCGGCATCGAGATCGAGTAATGCGGTCATCCGCGCGACCATGTGTGGCGCGCTGATGGTCTGGTGTTCGCCGATCGGAAGCGGGCGGTCGGCGTACGCGGCCGACTGCTGGGCCTCGGGAACAAACGCGTGTCGCGGGACGGTTCGAAGTGCGTCGATGACGGCGGTATCGGTGATATTGGTCCGATCAACGAGGTCGGAGACCATCCGCTCGCGCGCTGTGTCGGCATCCACGTCCTTCATCGAGGGTCCTCACCACGGCGACCAGGGGTCAAGTGATTCGTCGCGAGCGTACACCCGCTTGATGTCCTTTGCGAGGGCCTGGTCACCGTCGTGATCGAGGGTGGTCCGGTCCTCGGGGCCCTGCGGCGAACGCAGGTGGATGCCCTCGATGGTGATCGTGGTGTCACCGACCGTCTCGGTCTCGCCGACGACAAAGGTGTGATCCCCCGGGAGGTGCAGTTTCGTGCTGTATGTGTCCTGTCGGTCGCCGGTGCCGGCCTTGGGGTGGACCGTCACCGGAACGGCCACGTTCCCGACCGCGCGCGTCCAGATCGTACGGATATCCGGGGCATCGGCGGTATCCACGCGGCCACCGTTGGTCGTTTCAAGACTCGTGATGCGGGCGGTGAAGACCCCCGCATCGGTCTCAAGGATGAACTCCTCATCGACGCTGAACGTCGTATCGGCTGGGCGCTCGATGGTCGACGACAGTGACTCGCCTTCCTGTGAGACGACCACATCGAGAGGAACCGTCGATTCGGACTCAAGTCGTGTCTGGTGGACGTGGCCACACTCGGTGCACCTGACCGTTGTCTGGCCACCGGGCTTGAGCACCTCGTGGACCGTATCAGTATCAGGCGAACACGCGGGACAAGGAACACCGACATGTTCGACGGACTCGCCTTCGCTCATTGCGTGATGATATACGTGGGAGACGTATAGGGATGGTGTCCGACGTTCAGGCGAGGGCGCCGACCGGAAGCGACAGGCTATCGCCGTCGACAGAGACGGTCGGGTTGGTCACGATTCCATCGAGGTGGATCGGCGCCTCGGTATCGCCACCGATTGCGGCATCGTCTCCGATGGCAACGTGGACCGTTCCGGCGGCCTTCTCATCAAGGAGGACCGACCCGACAAGCGCTTCAACGGCGGTGTTCGTCCCGATCCCGAGTTCAGCGATATTAAACGCGGCGTCACCGACGGTATCGGCCGCTGTCTCAACCTCCTCGCGAACAGCCGGATCGGAGATATGAGTCGCGTATCCATCGGCCACCTCGATCGTCACGACGCGATCGTCAAGTCGGCCGTGGGGCATCATCGTTCCATCGACGACGACCGTTCCATCGGCACTCACTGGGCTGACAAACACCTCGCCTGCCGGGAGATTCGAGAAATCGCCGGGCTCGTGCACGAGTCCGGTATCCTCACGCCAGGTTCGTCCATCGACGTCGAAGGTGATGTCCGTGCCACCGGGGGCCGTGACGCGGACCGTGTCGGCGTCGTGCACCTGCTCGTAGACACGGGCACAGGCCTCCGCAATCGCCGCGTAGTCGGCGTCAAGTCCCGTCTCGAAGACCGAGGCAGTGATCCCCGGAAGTGTCGCCCCGCGGGCGCCCCGCTCGCAGGCGGTCTCGCGGGCGCGGGTGTGCGAGAGGCTCTTTGTGGTCGGCGCAAGGAACGCGTCGCTGTCGGCCATGGCCGCGCCGATCGGGGCCGGTGGTTCAGCGCCATGTTGCTCACCGGGAGGATACTGTAGCAAGACCGCCTCGTCGGTGACGGCGGCCGCTGCCCGGTAGAGGGCATCGCCGATCTCGACCCGTTCGTCATCGGTCACGATCGCAATCGACTCCGTCGCATCGAGGTTGAGACACTGGTGGATCGCCGTTTCGGCGGCGCTATCGAGACCCATACGCAATGTCGGCCATCCACGCGGTTAGGCGTTCCCCTCGGGGTACATCCGCTCTTGGGCGGCCTCAAGGGCGTCAATCCCAGGAAGCTCCTCGCCGGTCAGCGCGCGGAGGTACGCGCCGCCGGCAATCGAAAGGTGATCGAAGGCGTTCGGATCAAGCGCATACATCCGCACGGCACGGGAGGTATCGCCACCGCCGACGACCGAGAAGCAGTCGGTCCCGGCAATGGCCTCAAGTATACTGACCGTCCCATCGCTGAACCGTTCGTCCTCGAAGACTCCGAGTGCGCCTTTGACCAAGACAGCATCTGACTCCTCGATGACGGCGGCGTACTCAAGGATGGTCTCCTGGCCGATGTCCAGGTAATCAACGGTCTTCTCCTCAATGGCTGCGACGCGGTGTTCGGCCCGCTCGCCGTCGGCCTCGTAAGCGAGATCGGTGGGAAGCGTGATGCGGTCACCGAACCGTTCAAGCGCGTCCGCAATGAGCGCGGCGTCGGCCTCATAATACCGGTCATAGATGTCGGTGCCGACATCGTATCCCACGGGATGGCCGGCGACCCGCAGGAACAACTCGCCGACGACACCGCCCAAGAGGAAGCGATCGACGCGGTCTTCGAGGTGCTCCATAGCACGGATCACGTCGTCGGCCTTCTTGCCGCCGAGCACCATCGTAACCTGCCCCTCGAAGTCTCGCCGCTGGAGGCTGGTGTTGTACTCGTATTCGGTGGCCATGACCGGTCCGGCGTAGGCCGGCATGACCTCGGGGAAGCCGACGATTGAGGCGTGCGGACGGTGGGCCACCGAGTAGCCGTCGTTGACGTAGGCGTCACACTCGGTCGCCAGGGTCTGGACGAGTTCGGAGTTGGCGTGTTCAGTGGGTGTTCGATCGGCAAGTTCGTCGTCGGCAAACCGGACGTTCTCAAGGAGGATCACCTCGCCGTCGTCGAGGTCTCGGAGCGCATCGACGGCCGTCTCATCATGCACACCCGAGACGTACTTGACGGGCCGATCAAGGTGGCCCGAGAGCAACTCGGCGTGTTGCTCAAGCGGGAGGAACGTATCCCGACCGGGGCGCCCCTGGTGGGCCAACAGCGCGACCGCGTGATCGGCGGCAAGCAGTTGCTGGATCGTTTCAGCGTGGCGCGCAAACCGACGGTGGTCCTGAACCCGTCCGCCCTCGACGGGAGCGTTCACGTCGATGCGAACGAGGAGTTGCTGGCCCGGTGGGGCCTCCCCGATCGTATACATACGCGAAGCCTACAGGGGGTGGGATTTCAATCGGTCGTTCTCGTTCGAACGATAGTGAGAGAAAAGGATTATGCGCTCGCCGTGGCGACACTCAGGCATGCTCCGGGTCGGCATCAACGGATATGGGACGATCGGCAAGCGGGTGGCAGACGCCGTACGGGCACAGCCCGACATGACAGTCGTCGGCGTCGGGAAGACCTCCCCCGATTACGTCGCCGAGCGTGCTCGGGCGCTCGAATATGACCTGTACGCACCGGCCGAGCGCGCCGAGCGATTCGACACGGCAGGCATCAATCTCGCCGGGACGACCGAGGAACTCGTCCGTGCGAGTGACGTGATCGTTGACGCAACGCCGGGCGGCATCGGCGCGGAGAACTATCCGCTGTACGCCGAACACGACACGCCGGCAATATTCCAGGGCGCCGAAGAGGACGAGCTCGTTGACACGAGTTTCAACGCCCGTTCGAACTTCGAAGCAGCGGCCGACGCGGAGTACACCCGCGTCGTCTCGTGTAACACGACCGGGCTCTGCCGACTCCTTACGCCACTAGAGGAGGCCTACGGCGTCGAGAAGGCGCGGGTTACGCTGATTCGACGCGGCGGCGATCCGGTTCAGTCCTCACGCGGCCCGATTGACGACATCCTGCCCGATCCGGTGTCGATCCCGTCCCATCACGGCCCCGATGTCAAAACGGTCCTCCCGGATATCGACATCGACACTCTCGGGACGAAGGTCCCGGCGACGCACATGCACCTTCACTCGGTGAATGTCACGCTCGCGAGCAGTCCGGAGCCGGAGGCGGTCCGGTCACGGCTGGCCGAGGAATCCCGGCTGTTTCTCATTCCCGAGGGTGTTGGCGTCGACGGCGCCGGGGCACTCAAGGAACTCGCACACGATGCCGGCCGGCCCCGTGGCGATCTCTGGGAGAACTGCGTCTGGGAGGAGTCGATTGCCGTTGAAGACAGCGACCTGTACTGTTTCCAGGGGATCCACCAGGAATCGGACGTCGTCCCGGAGAACATCGATGCGCTTCGGGCGATGTTTGGACTCGCCGATCGCGAGGAGAGCATGAGGATGACGGACGAGGCCCTCGGTGTCGGATTGACGCTTGACAGCGCGAGTCGGCCGCGGTATGCTGCTGACGGACAGTAATCGTCGGGGCAAACGGGGAATTTATTCGCGTAGCCCGGTCAACGAGAGGTATGCAGGTCAAATCCCGGCACCATCTCCGGAGCGACGAGGTTCGCGAGCTTGAAGCGGCCGTCAACGAGCGCCTCGGGGTTGACCTTGATGGTGATACCTACGAGCTCGTCGAGACGGAGTCGGGACCGTTCGATCTGGTGTTGGTCAACGATGAGCCACTGGCGATGTATTATGAGGACGATACTGAGCGCCAGCCGTTTCTAACGGTCCGTGGCGCGAACGCGACTGAGCCAACCCGACGAGTCGTAACCGTCGATGCGGGGGCGGTCTCGTTCGTCAGCGATGGCGCCGACGTGATGCGGCCGGGGATCGTCGAGGCCGACGACGCCATCAGCGCAGGCGACCTCGTGGTGATCGCCGAGGAGACCCACGGAAAAGTGCTGGCGGTCGGGCGAGCGCGAGTCGCCGGCGAGGAGATGGTCGGTGACTCCGGCAAGGTCGTCGACTCAATCCACCATGTTGGTGATGAGCTGTATACTTTTGCTCCGTGAATGATGGGGCGCATGGCGAGTGCGTCTGACGGACATTGCACCGTCTTGAAACGACAGAGCGTGCTTCTTGAACTCCCGTAAGACCTATACGCCGGCCGATGGAGCGATAGGGTATGGGCCTGATGAATAAAATTCTCGGCGATCAGGGCTCCGGGGAGATGGGCGATTACGCCGATCTCGAAGGGACGGTCCCAGAGTCGAGCGATGCTGAGGCGTCAATGAACGTTCGCATCGCCGAAATCTCCGAGAAACAGGACACCATCGCGATCAAGGATGCCGTTTACGACGGTGACCTCGTCGTTGCGGACATCACCACGTTACGAACTGAAGGACCGACCACAGACCACATCGTTGATGAGCTCCGGCGGGTGGCCGAGGAGGTCGGCGGTGACATCGTCAAAAAGGGCGACGATCAATTAATCGTCACGCCAGCGGGCGTCAAGATCAGCCGCGAGAAGCTCAGTTTCTAGGCGATACCGCGACCGATGGGTACACGGGGTCGCGGACACTACAGCGGGGTCAATGAAGGACTACATCGAGGTGCGTGGCGCCGAGGAGAACAATCTCGACGATCTTGACGTCGACATTCCTCGGGAAGCACTGAC
>CAZFMU010000074.1:6406-8538 GCA_964520165.1 uncultured Salinarchaeum sp.
GACGGTGAACCGTACGATCTGACGCGTGACCGGCCGACGCTCGACGAAAACTACGACCACACAATCGACGTCATCGTTGATCGGGTCGTACTCGATCCGGACAGCCGCCCGCGAATCGCTGACTCTGTTGAAACTGCCCTTGCGGAGGCCGATGGCGTGCTAAAGGTGATGCTTCCGGATCCTCCGGAGACGGCTGCTGACTCGCTTGGAGCGACCGCACGGACCACCGGCGATCTCGCCGAGTCAGAAACGACCGACCGGCTGGTTGTCGAGTTCTCTGAGCATCTCGCGTGTCCGGAGTGTGGGATCGACCTTCCGGAAATCGAGACGCGCTCGTTCTCGTTTAATTCGCCACACGGCGCCTGTCCGGAGTGTGAGGGGATTGGTGAAACCAAGGAGGTCAGCGAAGAGCTGGTGATCGAGGATCGCTCGAAGCCGATCAAACACGTCTTTGAACCCTGGAGTTACAACCGCACCTACTACCAGCGTCGGATCGACGCCGTCGCCGAGCACTTTGACCTCGATGTGGACATCCCCTTCGAGGACATTCCCGAGGAGATCCAGAAGGCGTTCCTCTATGGAACGACCGAGGACGTGGTCTTTGAGTGGGAAACTCGCAATGGAACCCGCCACAAGGAACAGCCGTTCGAGGGAGTCATCCCGAATCTTGAACGTCGGTACGTCGAGACCGACAGCGACGGAACGCGCGATCACATCGAGGAGTACATGTCGGTGACAACGTGTCCGGCCTGTGACGGAACGCGGCTCAAGCCGGCATCGCGGGCGGTCCAGGTTGCCGGCACGACGATCACGGAGGTCAACCGGATGTCGATCGGCGAGGCCCTCGAGCACTTTGAGGGAATCGAGGAGACACTCAACGAGCGCGAGCAGACCATCGCTGAAGAGATCCTCAAGGAGATCCGGGCGCGGCTCGGATTCATGGCTGAGGTCGGCCTGGAGTATCTTACCTTGGACCGCGAGGCGTCGACGCTCTCGGGCGGAGAGAGCCAGCGCATCCGGCTCGCCACCCAGATCGGCTCCGGACTCGTTGGGGTGTTGTATGTCCTCGATGAACCGTCGATCGGGCTGCACCAGCGCGACAACGACCGGCTGTTGAACACCCTTGAGGAACTCCGCGACCAGGGGAACACGCTGGTCGTCGTCGAGCACGACACCGAGACGATGCGTCGGGCCGACCAGATTGTTGACCTCGGGCCCGGGCCGGGCAAGCGTGGCGGCGAGGTGGTCGCCGCTGGCGATGTCGAGACCGTCGCGGCGACCGAGGCGTCGGTGACGGGTGACTACCTCGCTGGGCGCCGAGAGATCGACGTGCCCGAACACCGGCGAGAACCTGAGGGATGGCTTACCATCCGCGGAGCACGACAGCACAACCTCCGTGACCTCGATGTTCGGTTCCCGATCGGGTGTTTCACCGCGATTACCGGCGTCTCCGGGTCAGGGAAATCAACGCTGATGCACGAGATCCTCTATAAACACCTCGCCCGCGAGATGAACGACAACACCGACGTTGATCCGGGCGATCACGACGCGATTGATGGGATCGACCAGATCGAGTCAGTCCGGCTGATCGACCAGAGTCCAATCGGGCGGACACCGCGGTCGAATCCCGCAACCTACACCGGCGTGTTTGATTACGTCCGAGAACTGTTCGCCGAAACCGATCTCGCCAAGCGTCGAGGGTACGACAAGGGGCGGTTCTCGTTTAATGTCAAGGGCGGCCGCTGTGAGGAGTGTGGCGGCCAGGGAACCGTGACGATCGATATGAACTTCCTCTCGGATGTGCACGTTCCCTGTGAGGCCTGCGACGGGAAGCGCTATAACGCCGAGACCCTCGATGTCGAGTACAAGGGCAAGACGATTGCGGACGTACTTGAGATGACCGTTGAGGAGGCCTACGAGTTCTTCGAGCATGATAGCCGCATCGAACGGCGCCTCGGACTGCTCCGGGACGTCGGGTTGGGATATATGAAACTCGGCCAGCCCTCGACAACGCTCTCCGGCGGTGAGGCCCAGCGGATCAAACTTGCCGAGGAACTTGGCAAACGCGACGCTGGGGATACGCTGTACCTGCTTGATGAACCGACGACCGGCCTGCACCCCGAGGACGAGCG
>CAZFMU010000075.1:0-7093 GCA_964520165.1 uncultured Salinarchaeum sp.
CCATTCGAGGAGTTCTTACGCTGGTACGCCAAGCAGATCGCTCCGGACCGGCCAGCCGAGAAGGTCATTGCCGTGCTCCTGTCACATACGACCTTCACCGCCACCTTAGACGCATAGGTGGCAGGCACTCAAAACTCGAAACCGAACCGGCCTTTTAGTGGTCCCCGCGGCTGGTGTGTAGTATGAGTCAACGGCAGGGAACGCGTCCGTATCTTGAGGACCTTGACGCACCAACGGACATGCAGGTCGTTATCGACTGGGCGACCTATCTCGGAACGACCTTTGGCACCGCCGGTGGGCTCGCTGCGCTCCGATATTATGAGGACATCGGCTGGATTGGGGCATCCGCCCGACGAACCCTCGAAAGCCACCTGGGTGGCCTCTCACTTGAGGAGTTGCACTCAAAGAAATACGACGAGCCAGGTCTGCTCTCCGAGCCGCTAGAGTCACTGTCCGGCACGCCCTTCGGCGCACACGCCAAGTCTCTTGAGTTCATTGCGGAGCTCGCCGACGAGGATCTCGAAGCAGGAGTCATCCGGCGAGACATGGCTGTCCACCAGGCTGACGTTGATCTTGCAGAGCCAGGGCAACATCGTGAGCACGGCGAAAATCGATCCTCAGGGATAAACGCTAACGGACAGTAAGTGAGAGGTCAATCGGTGGACAACGGTGATCGCCCGAAGAATGAAGCCTTTTCTCGCTCAGGAGCTAGGTCCCAATATCTTTGAGTAGTCGTCGATCGATTTCGCGAACGGTCGCACAGCTCACTGACGAGCTCGACACAATCCCCTTTGCTGTCGGCGCACTCGTCACGTTCGTCTTCGTTGCGTGGGCCGCGATCGACACCGACGGCGTCGCCGCCGCGATTGACGCCGCGTTCGTGGTTGTCGGCCAGAACCTGGCGTGGCTCTATCTCGGGTCAGTCCTGGCGATGGTTCTCATCGGGGCCTATCTCATGCTCGGCCGGTTCGGATCGGTCAAACTGGGCGAAGGCCCACCCGAGTATGGGACCGTCTCGTATGTGGCGATGTTCTTCTCTGCGGGCCTCTCAGCCGGGATCGTCTTCTTTGGCATGGTGGAGCCGCTGTCGCACTACCAAACGATCCCCCCGCTGTTCGCCGACACGGCATCGGCTGAATCCGCCTCGGCCGCGGTGCCGGCGGTTGCCTACAGTATCTTTCATTATGGGATCAGTGCGTGGGGTGGCTACCTGGCGATCGGGCTGCCGGTGGCGTATTTCACCTACCGGCACGACGCTCCCTTCCGAGTGTCGACCGCCCTCCGGCCGGTGCTTGGCCCCGATAACCTCAACGGAGTGATTGCACGTACCGTCGACACCCTCGCCGTTGTTGCGACAATTGGCGGTATTGCAACGGGCCTAGGCTTTATCGCCAGCCAGCTGCTGGCCGGCGTGAGCTACCGGATGGGGGTCACCTTTAGTGATGTTCAGACGATCATCGCAATCACCGGCATCACCGTGTTGTTCACGCTCTCGCTGGTCGCTGGCGTCAGCCGGGGCATCCGACGACTGTCGATGTTCAATATGGCGCTGATGAGCGTGTTGCTCGTTGTGACGTTTGTCTTCGGTCCGACCGGGCGGGTGCTCACAACCGGAGCGAATGCGCTTGGCACCTACGCCGGACAGTTCCTGCAGATGAGCCTCGTTGGGGCCGCAGGCGGCGCCGGTGTCCAGTGGTCCTCCTACTGGACGGTCTTTTATTGGTCGTGGTGGATTGCGTGGGCGCCGTTTGTGGGGCTCTTTCTGGCTCGCATCTCGAAGGGACGGACCGTACGATCGGTCATTGCGACCGCCTTCCTCACGATGACGGTTACCTCGGCGCTGTGGTTCACCGTCGTCGGCGGCACCTCCGTCTGGTTCCAGCACACCGGTGTTGTCGATATCATCGGTCCGATGAGCACCATCGGCGACGGCGTCTCCGGATATGTCCTCTTCGGGGCACTGCCCGGCGGGGGGCTCTGGCAGGCGCTGTTTTTCGTCCTCGTGACCACCTTCTTCGTCACCTCGGCGGACTCCTCAACGCTCGCGCTGGGTATGCTCACCACCGGCGGGCGACGGGCGCCGTCGAGTCTCAACCGGATCTTCTGGGGCGTCCTCCAGGGGATCATCGCGTCGATTCTGGTCGTCGTTGGAGGTGCCACCGCATTGCGCTCATCGGTCATCGTTACCGGCGCCCCCTTCGCGATTGTCTGTCTGGTATCGATGAGCGGGTTTATCTGGTGGCTCGCCCGCAAGCAGCCGACCGACGAGGATCCACAGGTGCAAAGCCGGCCCGAGGATGCATCCGTTCGGACGGGCGACTAGGTTAGTACCTCCCGGAGCGACTAGGCTGGACAGACCTGCGTGCCGGCCTCACCGGCGAGGGCATCGGCGAAGTCCTCAGGTGTGGTAATGATCGCCCGGTTGCCAGTGTCCTCGACGAACCGACAGCAAGCAGTCACCTTTGGGCCCATGCTCCCGGCCGGAAAGGCGCCGGCCGCGAGATGCTCACGGAGCACCGTCGGCGTGACCGTCTCAAGTGGCCGCTCGGTTGGGCCACCGTAATCAAGGTAGGCATACGGAACGTCCGTCAGGATGACCAGCGCGTCGGCAGCAAGCGTCCGAGCAAGTCGGGCGGAGGTTTTGTCCTTATCAACAACGGCTTCGACACCGCGTAGTCCGTCGTCGCGGACCACCGGGACACCCCCACCACCGGCACAGATCACCCCACGGCCGGCATCAACCAGTCGGGCAATCTCGTCGCCTTCGACGATCGACTGCGGCTCCGGCGAGGGAACGACCCGCCGATGACCGTCGGCGACTGCATGCGTCTCGAAGGGCACCTCCGTCGCCTCGGCATCGCTATAGGTCGGGCCGATGGGCTTGGTCGGTGCCTCAAAGGCGGGGTCATCCGGATCAACCACGACCTGCGTGACGATCGTCATGAACGCCGCCGGCGTCGCGAGCGCGTTGTCAAGTGCCTGTTGGAGGAGATAACCAATCTGGGCCTGCGTTTCGGCGACCAACACATCAAGTGAGAGTCGGGGAGTCTCGGGGGCCGCCTCCTGCTGAAGGAGTCGGGCACCGACCTGCGGGCCGTTGCCGTGCGTCAGGACGATGTCGGTATCGCCAGAGACCGAGGCGGCAAGCGTATCGGCCGTCTGCTTGATGACCGATCGCTGCTGTTCGGCCGTCCAGGGCGTCTCGGCGCCGAGGAGAGTATTGCCGCCCAGGGCGACGACAAGGCGATCCGGGGTAGATACAGGCCCCATACCACGGTCCATGGTGTCGGGACACTAATGTACTCGGCTCGATTGATGTTTACTATGACAGTTCAGCGGACGCTCATCATGGGGGCGGCCGGGCGAGACTTTCATGACTTCAATGTCGTCTTTCGGGACGACCCCGATCAACGGGTGGTCGCATTCACCTACACCGACACCCAGAATCTTGGGGAACTTCCCGCAGACACGGGCCGTACCTATCCGTCCGCACTCGCCGGTGCGAATCATCCCGACGGAATTCCGATCCGTCCGGAGGCCGACCTTGAAACGCTGATTGAGGAGTACGATGTCGACACAGTGGTCTTCTCATACTCCGACGTATCCCACGAAACGGTGATGCATCAGGCCTCGCGTGCACTCGCCGCCGGCGCCGATTTCCGGGTGATCGGTCCCAACCGGATGATGCTTGCGGCGTCAGTTCCGGTCGTCGCGGTTGACGCCGTTCGGACGGGATGTGGCAAGTCACAGACCGCCCGGAAACTCGCCGCTCAACTCGAGGCGCGTAACCAGCGGGTTGTCGTCGTGCGCGAGCCCATGCCCTATGGTGATCTTGAGGCTCAACGTGTCCAGCGGATCGCCTCACAGGAGGATCTCAAGGACGTCACAATTGAGGAACGCGAGGAGTACGAGGGACACGTCGAGGCTGGTCGGGTGGTCTATGCCGGCGTTGATTATGCGGCGATCCTCGAAGCGGCACAGTCCGAGGCCGATGTCATCGTCTGGGATGGGGGTAACAACGAACTCCCCTTCTACCGCCCGGACTTGCATTTCGTGCTCGTTGATCCCCATCGTCCAGGCGACGAGCTTACCTATCACCCCGGCGAGACGAATCTCCGGCTGGCCGACTACGTTATCATCAACAAGGAAAACACCGCCGACGCAGCCGACATCGAGACGGTCGTTGATAACGTCCGGACGGTCAACCCCGAGGCGACGATCATCCACGCCGATTCGCGGATTAGCACCGACACGTCAGCGATTGCGGGCAAGCGCGTGCTTGTCGTTGAGGATGGACCGACGATCACACACGGTGACGCACCGTTCGGGGCCGGATTGATCGCCGCGCGTCGCGCCGGCCCCGCCGAGATCATTGATCCGCGAGAGGCCGCCGTTGGATCGATTGCCACGCTCTTCGAGAAGTACGATCACATCGGGCCGGTGCTTCCGGCGATGGGCTACAACGACGCCCAGCGGGCAGATCTCGCGGCAACGATCGCGGCTGTCGATCCGGACGTTGTTGTCTCGGCGACGCCACACGACCTCGAAGCGGTGATCGAGATTGACGTCCCGGTCGTCCGGGTGCAGTACGAACTCGAAGAACGGAATCTACCGCTCGATACGATCATCGAGCGTCACGCCGACCGGCTGGGACTGTAGCCGGTTAGTCAGGACTGGTGCCGTTCGGGGCGGCGTCGTTCGGGTCGATGTCGAGGACATCCAGCTCCTCAGCTGTCGGGCCACGCTCAGCCGAGCGCTGTTGCTCGGCGACCTTGTCATCGAGGCGTTCGAGGGCGGCCACCCGCGAGTGATCGCGCGCGGTGATGCCGGTTGCTTGATCCTGTGCGATCCACTGCTCGTCGTCCCGCCAGAGGCGGAGCTCCCCAGGCTTGTGGTCGGTGTCACGGGGGCGGTCCGACATTGCCGAATCCATGGCGCTAGTAACAGATAAATCTATAGCCAGGCGCTCAGCCGGTGTTTTTCATCCCGGCAGCGATCCCCTTGACCGTCAGTCGGAGCGCCCGTTGGGCGTCCTCCGAACGGTCCTCGCGGTCAAGAAGCTGGACCTGCAGAAGATTGAGCGGATCGACGTACGGGTTGCGCCGTCGGAGGCTGTCACGGAGCCACTCCCGGTCGATAAAGGCCTCGCGGTCGATCACCGACTGAACCCGGTCGGCCGTGCGATCGTACTCATCGCTGATGCGAGGGAAAAACCGCTCGCGGAGTTCATCGTCAGCAAGGGAGGCGTACTCGGCCCCGATCTCCATCTCGGTGCGCGCCAGCGAGAGGGCTGCCCGATCGATCATCGTTTGGAAGAACGGCCACTCTTGATACATCTCTTGGAGCGTCTCAAGACTACCGCCATCCGCAAGATAGGCCTCGATACCCGCACCGAGACCGTACCAGCCGGGGACGATGCACCGCGACTGCGTCCAAGAGAACACCCACGGGATCGCCCGGAGGTCCTCGACGGTCCGCTGGCCCGATCGTGAGGCCGGGCGCGAGCCCATGTTGAGATCCTCGATGACCGTGATCGGCGTCGCCTGCTCGTAGTACTCGACGAACCCGTCGGTCTCAAGGAGATCACGGTAGCTGGTCCGGGCGGCCTCGGCCATGGTCTCCATCGCCGTTGTCCACGCCGACGGGACCTGTTCCTCGGGATGTTCAAGCGCGCGATGGCGGGCGCGGAGCTGCGCGTTGAGCATCTGCTCAAGCTCGCGCTCGGCGATATCCGGATTGGCGTACTTCTCCGCGATGGCCTCACCCTGCTCGGTGAACTTGATCGCACCGGTGACCGACTCGTTAGGCAGCGCCAGCATCGCCTGGTTCATCGGGCCACCACCCCGGGAAATCGAGCCGCCGCGACCGTGGAACAACAGCAACTCGATGTCGTGAGACGCACAGATGTCCGCCAGTCGGCGCTGATTGCGGTAGAGCGACCAGTTGGCGGCAAGAAAGCCGTTTTCCTTGTTCGAGTCGGAGTACCCGATCATGACCTCCTGGGTGTTACCGCGCTGAGCAAGTGCCTGTGCGTAGGCCTCATTCTCAAAGAGCGTTCCCATGATCCGCCGGGCATCCGACAGCGCGTACTTGGTTTCGAGCAGCGGGACGATGTCAAGTCCGGCATGGCCGGGAAGGTCAACGACATCAACGAGACTAGCGAGATACAGCACCTCGAGGACGTGGCTGGGCTCCTCGCACATGCTGATACAGTAGGTGTCGATGGCGTCCTCGCCGTATTCTGATTGCCAGCCTGCCAGCGCCAGAAACCGCGTCAGAACCCGTCGAACCGGATCGGAGGGGTCTGTCCGGGCAATGATCTCTCTGAGATCCAAGTCCGAGCCGTCGAGGATCCGGTCGGTCAGCACCTCGACCCGTTCGGGTTCATCAAGCGCGGCGTAGTCAACGTCCTCGGTTTCGAGAACGGCGGTAACGGCCTCGGTGTGATTCTCGCGGTGATCACGCAGATCAAGGCTGGCCAGCGAGAACCCGAACGTCTCGACACTTCTGGCCAGCGGATCGATGTGCCGTCTGGCGATTCGCTCGTGGCCATGTGCACGGAGACTCTCGGCAATCGTTCGGAGATCGTCGTGGAAGGCAGACGGCGACTCATACCCCCCGGGACGGCCGTCGATGACTCGATCCAGCCGCTCGGCAACAAGCAACAGTTTCTGTCGGTACGGCTCATTCGGGTATCGATCGCTGGCGGTAGCTGCCATCTCGGGGAGTTCATCCCGATCGATCGCCAGTCGGACATCAAAGGCGTCGCTGGTGTCGATTCGCGAGGCGTCGTGACTCAGCACCGAGAGCAGTTCGTCGATGTGATCCTCGTAGGTCTCAAGCGCGAGTTCGCGCTGGCGTTCAAGTGTCTCGCGAGTGACCGCCGGCGTCACGAACGGGTTACCGTCGCGGTCGCTACCGGCCCACGATCGGAACCCAAACACCGGTGGAACCGGGCGGTTCTCCGTTGACCCGTAGATCTGCTCAAGACTCGTTTCGATGGCCTCGTAGACATCACCGACGACATCAAACAGCGTGTTCGTGAGATACCACTGGACGTTACGAGCCTCATCGGTCGGATCAGGTTTCTGTT
>CAZFMU010000075.1:7193-8438 GCA_964520165.1 uncultured Salinarchaeum sp.
TTCGTGAGATACCACTGGACGTTACGAGCCTCATCGGTCGGATCAGGTTTCTGTTCGCGGACGTAGCGGGTGTTCCAGAGGCTCATGATCTCGGCCTCAAGCGACTGAAGGACCTCAGAGTGCTCGTGGTCGGTCATGGCCTGCTCGTCAAGACGGCGCAACAGCGACGCGATCTGTCGGAGTTTGGTCTTGACCGTCTTCCGGCGGGCCTCCGTTGGGTGGGCCGTGAACGTCGGTTCAATGAAAACATCCGAGAGGATCGACTGCACGTCCGCCGGATCCGCCCCGTGGTCGGCCAAGGTCTGGATACCGGCAGCGATGCCATCGGGGACCGGACCGTCCTGGCTGGCCATACGAAGGGCACGGACCCGCTGGCGCTCCTCGGCGAGGTTCGCGAGCATAAAGCGGGTCGTTAGCGCTCTGGCAACCGTCCGGGCAGTCGCGTCATCACCTTCCGAGAGGAGGCGCCGCAACTCCGAGCGGTCCTCACGCTCGCCGCGCCGGTACTCAGCACTAGCGCGCCCGATATCGTCGATCGTCTCGACAGCCGCCGGGGACGCCTCAGCCGCGAGAATGGTATCCAGAATTGTCAACAGATCGTCAAGATCGTCCTCAAGGGTACGCGGCTGGGTAGCGATATCCGTGCTCACACTTTACCCTCCGCCTGGGCTCATACTAACGTTTCGCTCACGCGGGGCGCCAAACGCTTTTCCCGACCGCTATGGTCTACTCTGGTATGGACCCCTTCGAGGGTGAGCCATCCACCTCGGCGGTCCGGTACAAGCCGATCAGCGTCAAGGACCTCCTGGTGGAGATGAAGGACACCGCCGAGTTGCTCATCAATCTCTCGTACTCGGCGGTGCTGACAAACGACAACGAGCTCGCCGGCGAGGTAATTCGTCTTGAAGAACGCATGGACATCCTCGAACTCCGCGCGGGGATGAGTCTCCTGATGGCCGCCCGCAATCCGACCGACGCGGAGCAACTTGCACCGGTGATTAGCATCGTTGCCGCCACCGACGCAATCAGCGACGCGGCCGCCGATATTGCGAAGGTAATTCGCGAGGACATCAAACTCCCGGAGGCGATCCGAACGGCTCTTCCGGAAGCCGGTGAGATTCCGGTTCGGGGGGTCGTTGCCACGGACTCACCGTATGTCGACCGGACGCTCATGGAGATCGATCTTGAGTCCCGTACCGGGGTCCGGATCATCGCGTTGCGCCGTGGCGAGGAGTGGCTGTTCAG
>CAZFMU010000076.1:0-8382 GCA_964520165.1 uncultured Salinarchaeum sp.
CCGGCAGTCTTTTGCTTGTGTCTTCCAGAACACGGATGATGGGAGACACCATGCGTGCGGCTGTTGTCTCGGAACCGGGAGCCGACTTTGAGCTTGTTGAGCGGGAGATTCCTGATCCCGCCTTTGATGAGGTTCGGATCGCCGTCGAGGCCTGTGGCATCTGTCACTCCGACGCGTTCGTCAAGGAGGGCACCTATCCCGGCGTGAGCTACCCACGGATCCCCGGCCACGAAATTGCCGGACGAATCGACGCTATCGGTGCCGACGTCGAGGCGTGGTCGACGGGTGACCGTGTCGGCGTCGGCTGGCACGGTGGACACTGTTTCACCTGCGAGCCCTGTCGTCGTGGCCAGTTTCTTCAGTGTGAGAACGCTGATATCACCGGCTTGAGCTTCGATGGCGGGTACGCAGAGTACGTGACCGTCCCGGCGGAAGCGGTCGCCGCGATGCCGGAATCACTCGATGCTGTCGACGCCGCGCCGCTGTTGTGCGCCGGTGTCACCACCTACAACGCCTTGCGTAACAGCGACGCCAGTCCGGGCGACCTCGCGGCTGTTGTCGGCATTGGCGGGCTCGGTCACCTCGGCGTGCAGTATGCTCATGCCGCCGGCTTTGAGACCGTCGCGATTTCCCGCAGTCCGGAGAAGGCGTCGCTGGCGACCGACCTTGGTGCGGATCACTTTATCGATGCGACCACGGAGGATCCCGCAGAGGCGCTCCAGCGCCTTGGCGGCGCGAGTGTTATTCTCGCGACGGCGCCTTCAAGTGAGGCGATCGCCTCGGTTGTCGGCGGGCTCGGGATTGACGGCGAGGTGATCGTTGTTGGCGTTCCCGGCGAACCGGTCGATGTCGATATCCAACATCTCGTCGGGACCAACGGCGCGGTCGCCGGCTGGGGTTCTGGAGATGCCAGGGATTCTCAGGACACGCTTGAATTCAGCGCGCTTCGGGATATTACCCCGACAATCGAAACCTACCCGCTTGAGGCTGTCTCGGAGGCCTACGACCGAATGATCGAAAACGAGGCGCGCTTCCGGGCTGTCCTTGAACCGTAGCTACGCTGCTGCCCGTCGCAGGATCTGCGGTGTGATGAGAAAGTCGAGCACTGCGATGGCGTATACGACGTACTGGATCGTTCCGGAAAGCAGAAAGTAGGCGACACCGGCAGCGATCGCCGCTCCGCTCCCGGCAATCCCATACCGGACGATCGGACTCGCGAAGGGATTGGCCTGCGCCATGTGTGATCCTCGTGTGTCGTTGTCTTCAGTGTCCCCGGATCGTTGCTGTGCGTGCAACACGCCGTCTCACTCGGCGTTCCGTCGCGTCGAGATTGCCAGCGGGAGTGCTACCCCGACGAACAGCAACACGCCGATCTGGATTGGCTCGCTATCAACGAGCTGACCGGTAACATACCAGGCGAGCAGTCCAAGGACGATGAAGACAAGCGTGAGCCGACCGGTGCTGTCAAGAAGCCCTCCCGAGCGGGCGCTCATACCCCCACCACGACATCAAGACGGATACCGCTGGTGTCGGACTGCACGGCGCGCAACACCTGTCTAGGCCCCGAGATACAGTTCGGCGACATCCTCGTTGTCCAGCAGGTCATCGGCATCGCCCTCGAACCGGACGCTCCCCTGGTCGAGGACGTAGCCACGGTCGGCGAGTTCGAGGCCCTTTGTCGCGTTTTGTTCGACCATTAGAATGGCCGTCCCGAGGTCGTTGACTGTCTGGACGTCATCGAAGACCTCATCGGCGGTATTCGGCGCTAAGCCGGCAGAGGGTTCGTCGATCAACAGCACGTCGGGCTCCATCACAAGCGCCCGGGCCAGCGCGAGCACCTGTCGCTGGCCGCCCGAGAGCGTGTTTGCCTTTGCCGTACGCTTCTCGTCAAGCAGTGGAAACCGCTCGTAGAGCGTCTCTAGGACAGGGCCAAGCGGATCCTCACGGGCGACGCCACCCATCCGGAGGTTCTCGGCAACGGTCAGCGACCCAAAGACGTTCTGCGTCTGTGGGACATATCCGATACCGATGCGGACGATGTCCTCAGGGGGGAGCCCGGCGATCGACTGTTCACGGAAGCGAATTTCGCCCGCCCAGGGCGTCAACAGGCCGAAAACGGTCTTGAGCACCGTCGACTTGCCGGCCCCGTTCGGTCCGATCAGACACACAATTTCCTCCTCCTCAAGGACGAGCGAGAGCTCATCAAGCACCTGCATGTCGCCGTAGCCGCTATCGACACCGTTGAGTGATAGTGCCGGTCCGTCGGTCATCCGCGTCCACCTCCGCCGAGGTAGGCGTCGATTACGCGGTCGTCGGCGCGGATCGCCTCGGGGGGCCCCTCGGTGAGGACACTTCCCTGGTCGAGAACAACGATGCGGTCGGCGAGGTCCATGATGAACTCCATGTCGTGTTCGATGATCAGGAACGTGGTTCCTTCGTCGTGGAGCCGCCGGATCTGTGTGGCGAGGTCCTTCGCCAGCGTCGGGTTGACGCCGGCGACGGGCTCATCGAGCAACAGGATCTCGGGCTCGGTCAGCATGGCTCGGGCGAGTTCGACGAGCTTCAACTGTCCGCCGGAGAGATCCGTCGCGGGCTGGGTCGCGAGGTGATCAAGCTCGAACGCCTCAAGCATCCGATCAACCGCGGCGAGGTTTTCTCGTTCGTGCGCGGCCACGGCCCCTGGGGCGGTAAACAGCTTGTGGAACGTCTCACCGGGCTGCTCGCGCGGTCCAACGAGCATGGCCTCTCGGACGGTCATCCCCTCAAGCCGTCGCGGCGTCTGGAAGGTCCGCACGAGACCATGATCGACGATCTCGTAGGGTGTCAGCCCGGTGATGTCGGTGCCGCTTAGGGTGATTGTCCCGCCGTCTGGCTGATAAAAGCCGGAGATACAGTTGAACAGCGTTGACTTACCGGCCCCGTTGGGACCGATTAGTCCGGTGATCGTTCCGCGCTCGACACTGAAGGACGCGTGATCGGTCGCGACGAGCGCCCCGAAGGTCTTCTTGAGTTCCTCAACCGCCAGTAGTGGAGGCTCACCCATCGCGATCACCTCGGTTGTCGATTGCCGACGGCCAGATGAGTTCACGCTGGGGCGGCAAGAGCCCCTGTGGGCGAAAGCGCATCAGCAGAATGATCAACAGACCGATGATGATCAGCCGCAACGGTGCAGCGTCAATCGGAACGACGCTTGCGTCGCCCAAAAACCGCGAGCCTTCGCGAATGGCGACGATGACGAACCCGCCGAAAAGCGCCCCGCGATTCGATCCACTGCCGCCGAGGATCACCGCCACCCAGACGTAGAAGGTCGTCACCGGATCCAGATTGCCCGGACTGACGAACAACTGGAGGTGCGCGAAGTACACACCGCCGAGGGCCATGATGAGACTGCCAAGGACGAACGCCTGCATCTTGAAGCGGTAGGTATGCTTGCCAAGTGCCTCCGCGAGGTGTTCGTCGGCACGAATGGTCCGGAGCACCCGTCCCCATGGCGAGCGATGAGCTCGACGGAGCACAAAAACGCTCACGCCCAGAAAGCCCAGCAACAGAAGCACGTTCAGCAGCTCCTGCCAGAAGGGCGTCCCGAAGGTAACCGGGCCGCCAGGGCCGACGAACTGGATCGTTGGCAGCGCGCCGGGAAGGCCGCCAACGATCGGCCAGCCATCATAGAACAGCGGAATCCCATAGAGCCCCTGGCTCCCGGCGGTCCACTGGCTCTCGTTGAGCACGATCATCCGGACAACCTCGGCGAGACCGAGCGAGGCAATCGCCAGATAGTCAGCGCGCAACCGGAGCGTCGGCACACCGATTAGCACCGCCACGACCCCGGCCAGTCCCAGGCCTGCGAGGAGGCCAATCAGCGGAGGCAGCCCCCCAGCGATCGGCGAACTCTGGGCGGTCAGCAACGCGGTGCCGTAAGCACCGAGGCCGAAGAACGCGGCCACGCTGAAGTTGATTAGCCCGGCGTATCCCCACTGGACGTTCAGTCCCATCGATAGCAGTGCGTACATCCCCCCGAGACCGAATAGGAACAGGAAGTACGTTGGATCTAGTACGCCGGTGAGCATCAACACGAGGAGGCCAAGTACTGTCACGCCGACAGCCGTGCTCAAGGTCCGCTCGGCCTCGGTCAACTCGTTCCAGTACGCCTGCAGTGTATCGGCAACACCCATTAGATCTCACCCTCTTCAATGACTTCGCCGGCGATTCCTTGTGGTCGCACCAGCAACACGACCACCATGATCAAAAATGCGACCGCCTCTGCGTACTCGATGCCGATTGGGAGACCGTAGATTGAGAGCAGCGGTACCAACTGGACAACCAACCCGATGACAGCACTCCCGAGCAGTGCGCCATAGATCGACCCGATCCCGCCGAAGATGACGGCTGCGAAGACGATCAACAGGAGACTAAAGCCCATGCGCGGGCCGAGTTGGTTGAACAGCCCGAGGAAGGCGCCGCCGACCCCGGCCAGGCCGGCGCCGATCACCCAGGTCCGACGCCTGATTGCCTTGGTTCGAATGCCGCTTGCACGCGCCAACTCGGGGTTGTCGGCCGTTGCGCGCATTTTCCGGCCGAAGTCGGTGTACTGCAACAGCACGTGTAGACCGGTCACAAGGATGACTGCCGAGAGGACGATCGCGACATCCTGGGGGGTAATCTGGAGTCCGATGGCGGCAAGCGTGTCGATCGGCTGTTGGGCCGGCACGGCGTACTGGCGGGGGTCGGAACCAAACCGGGCCTGGATGACTCCGCGATAGACGTACGCCACGCCAATTGAGGTGATTAACAGCCCGAGTGAGCCCACGTCAAGTGGCTCGTAGACGAACCGATCGGTCAGGACGGCTACGCCAGCGGCGACGAGCCCACCGATAAGAAGTGCCGGGAGAAATCCAAGCGGAAGCCCGAGAACCGTTACTCCGAGCCCCCCGAAGGCCCCCGAAGCGATGAGCGTGGCATATGCCCCGACGGTCATCGTATCACCGTGTGCGAAGTTGGCGAAGCCGGCGATGCTGTAGATCAACGAGAGCCCAATGCTTCCGAGCACGATGATGCTACTGTAGACGATCCCATTGGCAACGTGTCTGAGGACAAGCTCGAGGGCCGGCATGACGAGCCGTTATCCTTCGCGGAACTCGATCGGGACGTACTCGTGATCCTGTACCTCGAAGACTTGTAGTGAGCCGACGGGGTCGCCGTTTTCGTCAAAGTCAATCGGGCCACTGACACCCTGATAATCAATATCGTCCGGCGTGCCGCCATCTGCGAGAATCTCGTGGGCCGCCTCGTAGGACGTGACCGCCTCGCCGGAGGGCCGCGTCACGTCGCGAACAACCTCCGACAGGGCGCTCCCGGTGAATGCGTCCGCTGCCTGGATCGACAGTGCCGCAGTCACCACACAATCATACGCGAAGGCCGACCACGATGTTGGGTCCTCGCCGTGCGCTGATTGGAAAGCCTCGGCGAAGGCCTGAAAGTTCGCCTGCTCACGCGGGGCCGAGGGCTCAACGACCGTCATCCCGTCCATCGCCCCCTCGGGCGTGTTCGTTCGGACGGTCTCGCCACGGTTGGAGTCCGCACCGTAGAGTTGTGGATCGTAGCCGCTTTCATACATCTCAGAGACCTGCGTCGCGAACTCTCGCTGGTAGGTGATGAACAGCCAGGCCTCTGCACCCGACTGGTTCATCTGTGAGAGTAGCCCCGAGTACGAGGACTGTTCACCCTCGTGGGGGCTTTCGAAGGCGACTGTCCCGTCGTAGGCATCGATAAAGGCCTCTGCGAGACTCTCGCCGAAGCTGTCGTTGATGTAGGTAACCGCTACTTCGTCGTAGCCATCCTCAGCGATGATGTCTGCGAGGGCGGCCGACTGGGACCGGCCGCTGGGCGACATCCGCAATAGCCCCGGTCGGTCGCTCAGTCCGGTCCCCGTGGAGTTCTGGCTCAACTGGACCACGTCGGTCCCGCTGATGACGCTGTCGTAGATAGCGATTGAGACACCCGATCCGACCGCACCAATCAGAAACGGGACGTTGTTCTGGTTGACGAGCTTCTGTGCGGCCGAAATTCCCCCCTGCTGGGTGCTGCCGGAGTCTTCAACGATGATGTCCAGTTCTCCGCCAGCGACACCCACATCGTTGACATCGGCAAGCGCGAGCTCCATTCCGCGTTGGTTGCGGGTCCCGAAGTCCGCGAGTGACCCGGTCAGAGCATCAACCATCCCGATCTCGTAGACGTCCGATCCGCCATTTGATCCGCTTGAGCACCCGGCGACGAGCGTTGCGCCCGCCGCACCGGCGCCGGCAAGCAGCTGGCGTCGATTATACCTGCGATCGTGCGGCATATCGGTCAGGTTTTGCGGTAACAGGGTTATACGTTGTGACCTGCTTTGCCGTATAACCGACAGTACTGTATGAAAACAGACTATTCACGTTTCTTATAGAATGTGGCGATGAACGGCTCGCGCTTTGTTCCCCGGCACAAGCGGATTCGCTTACCAGTACTTAAAGACACAGAATAGTTATTCAGCACTGACCAACTGATTAGCCGTGAGACGGCATGCTACCGTCGTCCGCACTGAATAGCGCAATCGTATTCGCAACACCTGTTAAGCTGATCCACGCAGTCGGCCGGCAACCGACCGTAGCGACTGGGTGACCGCTGCTGGATGGGGGAGGCCTAGCCGGTGTCGGATCCGGTCCTGTCGTTTGAACGGCTCGAAGAGCGATGGCTCAGAGAGTTCCCAGATTGTCGCCCGACTCGCCCCAATGCCGTGTCGATCCAGGATCGCGTTGGCGGCCCGACGCCCGGCCTCGTTGGCGGACTCCATTGAGGCCAGATCCGAGTTGGTCCGGACGTAGTCACTCGCGAGTGTGAGATTCGGGACCGCAACGTCCGCCGGCGGCCGGTGCTTGAGTGCCCCAACCGTGTTGATCAGCAGTGGCGAGCGGTTTGTGAGTCCGTCATCGGTCTCGACCAGGGCCGGGTCAAGGAACCAGTCGACGAGCATGTCGTCGGTCAGCCGGGTGCCTTCACTGTTGAGATGACGGGTGACCTGTATCCAGATCTCCTCGGCCACCTCCTCTCGCGTACACGCCCGGGCAGGCTTTTCGTGGTGAACTCCCGGCGTGTCCCAGTCCGAGGCAATGACCGAGAGAACTCCCTTGACCTCTGTTGGGCCGTGGGCGTCGAGATCGAAGCCGTCCCAGATCTGTCGCTGAGAGACCGAGGTGAGCGCCCATGGTGCGTCGGCGTACACTTGGTGCCCTGGCGGTAGATCAGGATCTGCAGTGAGATAAAACTGGATCCCGTTCATCCAGGCGGTGTCAAGACGACTGATGGCACCAAGTGCTGGGGCGTGCTCGCGTAGCTCCGCGGAGAGCAACTGTGGGGCGACCTCAACGGGGACCGCGAGGACATACTCGTCGGCCGTTGCTAGTGAGCCATCCGACAGTCGGACGCCGGTGATCCGGGTTCCATCGAACGCGAGTTCCTCAACGGCGGTGGCGGTCTTGATCCGACAGTCCTGCTCGCGGAGATACCGGACCCAGGGGTCGATCCACGCCTCGCTTGTGGGCGCATTAAGCACCTGCTCGGCGGGCTGTGTCGGATCGATCTGTCCGAGCAACAGCTGCAGATAGATCGTGCCGATTGTCCGGGCACTGCCCTGCTGGGGGCGTAAGGCAACGAGCGACTGGACGGCGTAGGCCAGCCGGTCACGAAACTCCTGGGAGCGGTTGTCGGCGTCAATGAACTCCCACCACGAGATCTCATCGAGGTCCTCGCGTCGGGCCTCACAGGCGGTCGCTAGATACAGCAACCGCTCAAGGAGAAACCGGACGTCCCGTCGTGGGAGGTCCTCGGCAAAGGCCGGCTGGAGTGTCTGGATCCACTCCCGAGGGGTCTCTGGTTGGTCAGTCGTCGCGATCCGGTCGGCTTCTTCGATGCTCGCGATGAGTGTTGCGTCGGTCGTGACCAGATTGTCAGCGACCGCCGCCTCGCCATCCGGAATCCGCTCCATCGTCTCGATAACGTGGCTGTAATACGCCGGAAAGAACCGGAAGCCGTGCTCGCCGTGGAGCCCGGCGAGCGGGCCCTCGGCAATCGGCATCGATCGGGCCTTGCCCCCCGGGCGTTCGTTCGCCTCGAAGACCGTGACGTCGACGTCCCGTTCGACGAGCTCCTGTGCTGTCGTGAGTCCGCCGACGCCACCGCCGACGACGATCGTCTCGACCATTGGTCGCGTGCAGTGATGCGGCGGATTAACATTTCGCGTTCCGGCGGTCTGGTGGCTTTGACTTAACTCGCTGCCGCCACGGCGTAGGCGCTCGCGTAGGTGGCGATACCGACGCCAAGTAAGATTGTCAGCAGCCCCCACGGTGGCCG
>CAZFMU010000077.1:0-8310 GCA_964520165.1 uncultured Salinarchaeum sp.
TCGCAAGCGTCCCCGAAAAGGAGTACCAGGCCGAGGTCACCGTCGCCTTCGAACTTGAGGACAAATCGGACATTTAGCCGCGATACCATCGGTCGGCAGGTGTCTTCTTCCTGTGACCAAAGTATAATATACTTGTAGTGACATTCGCCCCTCATATAGCGTAATGTGGGGACGTGAAGACCACATCCGAGATCGACGACTCGGTCAAGTACTCGTCGTCATGCTCTGGGTCGTAGCACTCGGCGTGGTCGTCACGGCCCTCCCGAGTCTTGGGCTTGTGGCGATAGAAACCCCTGCTGGTCCCCCGACCGATACCCTTGGGGGTCAGTCCGGTATGGGTGGCACCGGGTCGGGGGGAACGGGACCCGGTGGACAGTCCGGCGGCGGAAATGCCTCGACCGCGTCGACCGATACCGTCGGATCGTCAGGTGCGTCGGGTGGAGCCTCTGACGGAGCCGACCAATCCGATGCTACAGAAAGCGGGACCAACCGGTCCACAGACTCGGCCGAGACACCCGCCGGGACAGACAGTGCAGGCCGATCCGACGCCAGGGACAGCGGGACAAACCGGGATGGCAATACCCCGTCCGAAGAAGCGACCGAGACGGGAACAACGGGGGGGACTCAGGGAGCGTCGGTACCCCGCGAGAGGCCGGTGGGAACCAACGAGTTGTCAAACTCCTCGGAACAGCCGGCGCTGACCGTCACTAGCCCCGAGCCGATGTACTGGCGACTGGACGCCTATGACCGATACACGGGATCAAGATGGCAGCGCACGGGGGACACCAGCGCGTATCCGGGCGAACTCCGACCAACGGGACCGGTGAGCAAACGTGTTACCTATCAGATCACGCTGAATCGGAGTCTAAGTACTCTTCCAGTCGCGTGGCAGGTGGCACACGTCGATGGAGTACCGGACGACGCTCTGCGCGTGAGTGACACGACAGGGATCCACACTGCGTCGGTCCGTCCAGCTGGAACCCAGTACACAGCCGAAAGCTACCGTCATACGGCATCGCCCACCGCCCTCAAACAGGTAGCATCAGACTATCCCGCAACGATCGAAGCGCGGTATACAACCCTTCCGGCATCAACACCCGAGCGCGTGACCGACCGTGCCGAACGAATCACCCGCGACGCCGACTCAGCTTTCGAGGCCACGGCCGCAGTAACACGGCATCTCCAACGCACCAAGGACTACAGCCTCGACGCGGCGGTGAGCGACAGTCGACAGCCGGTCGACGAGTTCCTCTTCGAGATGGAAGCGGGATATTGCGAACACTTCGCCTCGAGTGCAGCGGTGTTGTTGCGGACGCAGGGGATCCCGGCACGATACGTGGTGGGATACACCGGCGGTGAGAGGATCGGAACGACCGACGATGGCGACAGTCGCTACTTGGTGAAGGACATCCACGCACACGCCTGGGTTGAGGTGTACTTTCCTGGCCATGGCTGGCAGATTGTCGATCCAACACCGAGCGGTGAGGGTAACCCGCAGTCGGCATCTCCGACCGGCGTCGCCATCGGCGCGAGCAGCTTGACTGGGGAGACCCAGCGCGGCGGGGAACCCCCGGGCATGGGAGACTCGCCAACGACGGAGAACCGGGGGGCGTCAGACCAGCGCGGAGGCCGATCTACCGCTACCGACGACACGGGTGAGCCCAGTGACGACCGGACAGACGGGGCCGACGACGGATCGACAACACAAGAGGGTGAACAGTCCACCGGCACGACATCCCCAGATCGGTACGATGTCACCCTCAACACGACCACGCCCGTGCCCGGGTCGGGACTCGAAGTGACGGTCACGAAGGGCGGCGACGAAGCGGCGGGAGTGCCGGTTAGATTCAACGGAGAAGTGGTCGGCAAAACCGACGCCAGCGGGACGGTTGTCGGACCGGTCCCCTACACTAAACGACTGGAGATCGCCATCGGTGCAGACGCCACCACCCCGCTCGCTGGTACGCAATCGACACCCGACGTGTCGTATCTCAGTCGCCCACCGACGTCCGCGACCCAGGCGGCCACACGGCTACCGGCGACGGCGTCAGATGAACCGGTTCGCCTCGCACGCACTGCCAGCCGAGAGATCACTGTGGCATCGGACGTGACGGTTGATCTGGAGCGGACGCCGCTGATAATCGGCGCGCGCACGGAAGTACGGACAACCATCCGGGGCGTGCCGATCAACGGGGCGACCGTCAGTATCGACGGCCAGCGGATCGGCAAGACAAACAACGACGGGACAGTAACGTTCACCGTTCCAGAGGGGACGAACGAATCCGCCGAAATCACTGTGCGTCGTGGCGAGATTTCCAGCGAGCGGACCGTCCGAACCGGAGCCCTCACCCTCGACGTGTCGCCGTCAATCCCCATCGCGCTGCCGCTGACGCAGATAACCGTCAACACGACCGTCGCCGGAGCTCCTGTCGCTGGTGCGGAAATCAGCCTCAAGGGAACCAACGTCGGAGAGACCGGCCCCGACGGGACGCTCGCCCTCGCGCTACCGGTGGCCCCGTCGATCGGTCTGACCAGTACCTACCAGGGAGCAACGACATCACACGGTATCCCGCTCCTGCGGAATCTACTGATCTTCACAGTTCTCGGCGGCGCACTCATTGGCGTCAGCGTCCGAGAAGGCCGTCGGCGGGGTCTCCTGACGGCGGATCTGTTCTTCGCACCTGTGCGATTGCTGCACCGCGGACTCGGAACGCTCATCGCCGGCGCCAGGTGGCTCGCCGGTCGGATCGCACGCCTACGGTCACTACTCACACGGGACAGGCGATCGATCCTCGCGCACCTCCGGCACATTTCCGGTAGAATCGTACAACAGTGGCGGAAGTGGCGGCCGAAGTCAATCCGGGCGGCACTCTGGGTACTGGTGGAGCGGATCGCGGCGAGCGTGCGCCGGGCCCGGCAGTCGGTCGAACAGCGCGACGCCCCGACGATCGGCCAACCAACCAGACAGTCCAGCGAGACGAGCCCCGGTCCAGAGGACGACAACGGACAAACACAGCGGTCGGTACGAGAGCTCTGGCAGGCGTTCGTGCGACTTGTACTCCGGCGGGTCAATCGGACGATCACCCCCGGTGCCATCGCCCGGCGAGCAATCGACCAAGGACTGCCAGAAGCGCCGGTCACACGGCTCACGGACGCGTTCCGGGCCGTCGAGTATGGTCAGGCATCGGCGGACGACAAGCGGGACCGAGCGGAAGCTGCGTACCTGAGGATCGAAGCGGCTGTTAAAGAGGATACAACCACTGCTTCCAACGAGCGAACGACAGAAGACAACGATGAGTGACCGACGACGGATCTGGAAAGCGCTTGCAGTCGGAAGTGGGGGGCTCGCCGTGGTGAGCGCGCTGATTGTCGGCCCGCTGTACAACTACCTCGGGGAGACCTCACGGGAGGCGCTCGTCGTGCTGCAACGAACGCTCCCGGTGCGACAGACGGTCTTAGTTGCCGCCGTTGGACTGGGAGTGGTAACCCTGGTGTATCTTCGGGGAGAACGGGAGTCCGAGTCGGTTACAACGGTCGCTGACGCTCCGCCGGTCGAAGCGCCGGCGACACAGCCGCCAGTCGCTGGGCGCGAGTTCGACCGGGCCGTCGATCGGACAGCCCAGCGCAAGCACCAGCCCAACAAGCCGTCACCACCGGAATCTGCCCAGGCGACCGTTCCGGCGGCTACTCTCCGCTGGACGGCACGCGAGACGCTCCAGCGAGTCGAACAACTCGATGAGTCGACCGCCAGGGATCGGCTCGACGCCGGCGACTGGACCGACGACCCGGTCGCTGCCGGCTTTCTAAGCGAGGAGCAGCCGTTTCCACTCCGACACCGTTTCCTCCAGTGGGTGCGGCCGGATCAGGCCTACCGACGCGCGGTCGAACGAACCGGCGCGGCCATCGAACGGCTGGCAACAGACCTGCCGAACTACCGCCTTTCCTCGGCGTCCGCGGCCCATCCCTCCGATGAGGAGCAAAAATGAGTTTTGCGCGGACAACACGGTGGCAGTCGGCGCTCAGTGTCGCTCTCGGACTGATCGCCGGCGGGCTGGCCTTCGAGTTGCCCACCCTCGTCCTGGCAGCCGTCGTTCCGGTTGGCTACGTGACAGTGAGCGCACTCACAAGTGCAATCCCAGTCGAGGAGGCGATCGAGCTCAGCCGGACAGTCGATCACAAACACGCCGTGCCCGGTCGGGCGGTCACCGTCACGCTCACCGTCGAGAACGTCAGCGATCGACCGGTGCCGGAAGTGCGCGTAGTCGATGGAGTCCCGGCCGATCTATCGGTCGTGACCGGATCGCCGAAACTCGCCACTGGACTGAGAGCCGGGGGATCGGCGACGACAAGCTACACGGTCCGAGTCCAGCACGGCACGCACGCGTTCGGGTCGGCAATCGTTGAGACACGGAGCCTCAGCGCCGCGAGTCTCTACACCACGAAGATCGCGCCGACCGGGACAGATCGCCTCGTCGGTCGGACAACAGTTGACACTTGGCCGCTCACGCGGCAGACGATCGGGGTCGCCGGGGGGCAGTCTTCGAACCGGGGCGGCGCCGGGGTCGAGTTCTTCTCGACGCGGGCATACCGACCTGGGGACCCGGTCTCGCGCATCAACTGGCGGCAGTACGCCAAGGGAGACGATCTGACAACAGTGACATATCGACGGAACGAGGCCGCACGGGTACTCGTCGTAATCGACGCCCGGACCGTGACGACGATCGCCGCTGGCGTCGCTGCCCCAACAGGACTGGAGCTGGTGGTCTACGCGGCCGCCGGAGCGGTCAAGGAGTTGCTCACCACCCGCCAGCGGGTCGGTCTGCTCATCGTCGGAGCAGACCGACTTGATCGACGACCGGAGTGGCTCACGATGATCGGCGACGAGGTAGGATGGGTGCAGTCAGGACACGGAACAGAGCATCGGGCGCGGATGGAGGCACTCATAGATCGGACCGGCGCAGTCGCACGGACGGTCGACGAGGGCGTCCCGGGGACGGTTCGACCGAGCACCGACCGCATCGACAGCGAGACGCTCAAACACCTGTTCGAGCGTCTGGAGCCACAAACACAGATACTATGTATCTCTCCACTTGTCGACGATGGACTCACTGCGCTGCTGACACGGGCACGGACCACCGGCCACCCGGTAACGGTCCTCGCGCCGGATCCGTTCGGTGCCAGCAATACCGGACAGGAGATCGCATCCGTCCAGCGTGCACTCCGGATTGATGATGTTAATACAATAGCCAGGACCGTCGTCGACTGGGATCCGGAGACGCCGCTCGCAGTCGCGCTCAATCGAACCTTGCTCGCAGAGGGAACGGCTGGGACAGCCGGAATACGGGTCGCAGAGGAGGGGTATCCATGACCGACGCGACTGACGATACCGCCGGGGACCGAGACATCGAAGGCCGGCTCCGCAGGTACCTGCGGGCCGACGACGGTCGTGTCCCGATGGTGAGTGCGGGAATCAGCGGACTGTTTGCCGCCGCGGTGGTGGGGAGCATCGGGACGACGACGGGAACACTATCTATAGTGACACTCGGGGCCATCGCCGGCGTGCTGGGTGCCGTCGGGGTAGCGCTAATCGGGATCCGACGGCCGATCGCCTCTCTCCTCGGGGCAATCGCTCTCGTCGTGGCGCTCGGTTGCGGGCAGGAAAGTCTCGAGGCAGCTACCCGAGCGGCCGGAGTTGTGGATATCGGCCTATTCGGTGGCGCGGCAATTCTCGGATATGGGGTCGCCCGGTTCCGCGTCGACGCGTTCGGTGATCGGGCGCTCATGGGCACCCTCGGATGGCTGCTACGGGTGAGCTTACTGATCGCTCCAGTCGGCCTCGCGATTGCGGCGGCCAACGCCAGCATCGGCCGCGTGGTAGGTGTACTGATCAGAAATACGCGCCGAACCCTACAGACGTCAGTCAGGCTCGAAGTCTTAGACTTCGGCATCGCGTTTGTGGGCGCCAGTATCTGTCTGTTGATCGCCGCTGCGACACTACCACTCGATGAGCTGGTGCCGGCCGACGCGACGACGGACGTCCAATCGTACCGCAATCGCGGGTTCAGCTGGATTCTTCTTGTCGGAGTCGGCGGTACTCTCCTGCCGATCGTGTACTTAATTCTGATCGAGAATCCGGTCGGCGACGGCCCGGTCCAGACCACGCTAGTGTCCCTCATCGGTGTCGTCGTCCTGACAGACTGGCTCCGGACCGCCTTGTACCTGATCGGCGGGCTCGGCATCCTGGTGACCGTTGTGACGCTCGTCGTTCGGCGGATCGGCGGGCTAGTCGTGGCTGGACAGACGGCGTGGATAGCCCCCGGCCTCGTCGTCACAATCGTTGTGACAGGCCTCGCGCGATACGCCGACCCGAACATCCTCAACCGGGTGACCGACAGGGGGGTGCTGGAGGTGCGACTGACCCAGCTGCAAGAGATTGCCGGGCCGACGCCACTTATGTTGGGTAGTATTGTCCTTGGGATGTGGCTGTTCGTACTTGTCGGCGGCGTGGTGATAGCGGTTACCGGAAACGGGCTACTTCCCGGACGATACGCCGGGCCGCGGCTGTCGTTGCTCGGCGGGTGGCTTCTCGTCAGTGCTGCAGCGGCACGGGGTGCACCGATAGTCGTGACGGTCGGGGCGGCCGTAGCAACGATCGTGCTCTGGGACGTGGCCGAGCACGGGAGTAACCTCGTCGCCGCGGTCGGTGATGAGGCAAGCCACCAGACAGTCACGCTGATCCACGCAGGTGGGAGCCTCGCCGTCGGTGGATTCGTACTGGCGAGTGCCTGGGGCCTGCGCGGAGTCTTGGTCGGGATCCGGATGCCGGCGGTAGGCGCTCTGCCGGCGCTGCTGTCGGGACTGGTCGGCACAGTAGTGTTGCTGACGCTCCTCCGAGGGTGACATCGTCCCCAACGTAACGCCTGTCTGCTACCCACACCTCGGGTCACCGTCAAGAGTGGCGGCTCCGACCGAACCTTCCGATATCTACAGATATGATAGCTCTATGGAGCGATAATACCGGTCTCGGTGAGCTGCATTCGGTAGGTCTTCGTCGCTGCTATCACCGTCCAGATCGCTTCGCTTCGTGGTATTCTGACCACGGTCGGTATCGACAGTGTCCGAACCCGCCTCTGGGAATTGGTGCACATACGGGTGAGGGACAGTAGTGAACGGCGGAATTCTATCCCTGTAGAAAGATAGGTCGGGATCAGACGACGTCCATAGCAGGCACCTCAACTGCTTCGACGACCGATCGAATGACGTCGGCCGCGGTGGTACCCTCAACGGTCGCTGACGAGGTGAGCACCAACCGGTGGGTCAAAACGGGCTCGGCAAGCAACCGGATGTCGTCCGGCACGACGTACTCGCGTCCGTTGATCACAGCCCTAGCACGGGCGGCTTCCATGAGCCGCTGAACGCCACGGGGCGACACCCCGGTTCTGACCTGCTCGTGCGACCGAGTCCTCCGGCCGACATCCAAGATGTATTCCCGGAGTTCGGAGGCGACATGGACGGTCTCGACGGTGGCCTGGAGCCGCGGGACGGTCTCGGCGTCAAGCACCTGCTCCACCGTTGGCGCAGCGGTCTCGCGGTCCAGTCGGTGATCAAGGAGCCGGCGCTCGCCATCGCGGTCAGGGTAGCCGATCGCCGTTTTGATCAGAAACCGATCGCGCTGTGCCACCGGTAGCTCGAAAGTCCCCTCCTGCTCGATCGGATTCTGTGTGGCGATGACAAAAAACGGCGCCGGAAGCGGCCGGGTCTCGCCGTCGACACTCACCTGCTGTTCCTCCATCGTCTCAAGGAGGGCCGCCTGGGTCTTCGGCGGGGCTCGGTTGATTTCGTCGGCGAGAACGACGTTGGCGAATACCGGCCCTTCGTTGAACTGGAACTCGCCGGTCTGGTCGTCGAACACGAGGGATCCAGTAATATCGGCCGGGAGCAGATCTGGCGTGAACTGGATCCGGTTGAACGCCAGGCCGAAGATGTTGGCGACCGAGCGAGCGGTAAGAGTCTTGCCCGTTCCCGGGACATCCTCCAGTAGCACATGTTTGCCGGTGAGAACACCGGTAAGTACGGTCTCAAGAAACGATCGATCGGCGATCACGGCCTCAGCCAGTGCCTCAAGAACAGTCTCACAGCGGTGTGCTGCAGTGTCGGTGGCCAGCGGTGTGCTCTCCCCGTGTCGAGACATGATCAATACACATCATGTTCGGGATAATAATAGTGTGGATTACCGCCGCGGCCACATCGGACAGCGTCAGCCTTTAGCGGGCCGCCTGAAAACCGCAGGTAATGAGTACGCAGGGACAG
>CAZFMU010000078.1:0-8114 GCA_964520165.1 uncultured Salinarchaeum sp.
TCGATGACTACAAGAAGGCTGTCTCGAATCTCGCACAGACGACCCTTCGGGCTGTGCTCGGCGACATGGAGCTTGACGATACGCTCAACAAACGCCAGGAGATCAACGCGAAGATCCGGCGCGAACTTGATGAGCCGACCGACGAGTGGGGTATCCGTGTCGAATCCGTCGAGGTTCGCGAGGTCAACCCCTCGAAGGATGTTCAGGAGGCCATGGAAGAGCAGACCTCCGCAGAGCGCCGCCGTCGCGCGATGATCCTCGAAGCCCAGGGTGAACGACGGAGTGCCATCGAGACCGCCGAAGGTGACAAGCAGTCGAACATCATCCGAGCACAAGGCGAGAAGCAGAGTCAGATCCTCGAAGCCCAGGGTGATGCCATCTCGACGGTTCTGCGGGCCAAGTCAGCCGAGTCGATGGGCGAGCGCGCCGTGATCGAGAAGGGGATGGAGACGCTTTCCGACATCGGTCAGGGTGAGTCGACAACGTTTGTCGTGCCACAGGAACTGTCATCGCTCGTCGGCCGGTATGGCAAGCACCTGACGGGATCAGATGTCGAAACCGACGGCACGTCACTCGACAGTCTTGAGTTCGACGAGCAGACCCGTGAACTCCTTGGCATCGACGATATTGAGGACATCCTCTCGGAGATCGACGAGGAGACGGAGATGGATCTTGAGGAGATGGAACAGGAGGCCGAGGCGATCAAGACCGGAACGGCCGATGGCAATTTGAAGAGTCCGGATGAAATCATCGGCGATGTCGACCCAGAGGGCGAGGATATCGAAAAGAGCGTCGAGTAAGGACTTCCTTCTCCGCGGATGGACAATAATACCTAAACCGGCCGTCCACCTATGGTCGCATACTGAATGGTCGACGAGGACAAGCGCGCGACATTGCGCCGGTTCGCGGCAGCCGGTGCAGCTGTCTCCACGGGACTCACCGGTACGGCCGCCGCGAGCGAGAGTGACACCCGAGAGGCACTCGTTGGCTACGTGACACAGACCCCAGGGGCCCACTTCTCGAAGATCCGTGATGACCTCCAGCTCGGCACCGGAGAGACACAGTACCACCTCCGGCAACTCGAGGATTCCGGGACCGTCACCAGTCGATCTGACGGCGCCTATCGTCGGTATTTTCCCGCGGATCAATTCGATACGTTCGAGCAGACGGCACTCGGCTATCTCCGCCGTGAAACCCCTCGACAGATGCTCTTCGCCCTGCTTGAGACTCCCGGTCAGACGGGGGCTGACCTCGTCTCACAGGTCGATGTCGCCCGCTCAACCGTAAGCACACATGCTAGTGCGCTCACAGAGGCCGGGCTGATCGAGCGCGACAGCGGTGGCTACCGGGTGCAGTATCCCGAGACGGTCGTTGCACTCGTGTTGCGGTATGCGGAGTCATTTGGTGACGAGGCCGTCCGGTTCGCAAGCGATGCAGATCGGCTCCTCAGTTACGATCCGCCGGCACGCGAACTCTGAAAGGAAACGTCTGGTCGTGTCGGCTCGTCAGATCAGGCGGCCGCAGGCGTGCCGGTTTCGTCGCTGTCGGCCGCCTCAAGCAGCTCCTTATACCGGTTCCGGATGGTAACCTCGGAGACGTCTGCCACCTCGCTGACCTGGTTTTGCGTAACCTTCTCGTTGGTGAGCAGCGACGCGGCGTAGACAGCCGCGGCGGCGAGTCCAACCGGCGATTTTCCGGAGTGGATCCCGCGGTCACGGGCTCGACCCAGGAGGTCACGGGCCGTTCGATCGACCTCTTCTGAGAGATCGAGATCCGAGACGAACCGGGCAACGTACTGCTTGGGGTCGGCAGGTTGTACCTCAAGGTTCAGTTCGCGGACGACATACCGGTAGGTCCGGGTGAGTTCCATCTTGTCGACTCGGCTTACCTCGGTGATCTCGTCGAGACTCCGGGGGGTGTTGGCCTGCCGGGCGGCAGCGTATAGTGCCGCCGTCGCGACCCCCTCGATGGACCGACCTGGGAGGAGGTCCTCATCGAGCGAGCGCCGATAGATAACCGAGGCGGTCTCGCGGACGTTGTCCGGAAGACCGAGCGCGGAGGCCATCCGATCGATCTCACCAAGGGCCTGCTTGAGGTTGCGCTCTTTCGAGTCGCGGGTGCGGAACCGTTCGTTCCAGGTTCGGAGCCGCTGCATCTTCTGGCGCTGACGTGAGCTCAGCTGGCGACCGTAAGCGTCCTTATCCTGCCAGCCGATGTTGGTCGACAGCCCCTCGTCGTGCATCATCTTGGTCGTTGGGGCACCGACCCGTGACTTCTCGTCTTTTTCCTTGGCGTCGAAGGCGCGCCACTCGGGACCGTGGTCAATCTCGTCGGACTCAACGACGAGGCCACACTCCGTGCAGATCGTTTCGCCGTGCTCCTCGTCAGTGCGGAGTTTCCCCCCGCACTCGGGACACACGTCGACCCGTTCCTCTTCGTCTTCGTGCTCGTGCTCGTCGGTTGGGGTGCGTTCGTCTGTTCGCGTTCGGGTTCGTTCGTCACTCATGATGGGGAAAGATAGGAGGGGGGGATTGGTGAGCCGACGGTGGAGGGTCGGGTCCCCGACCACCTAACGTACTGTAAGGGTTCAAAGCTTATAAATGCATCGCAGATCGGTATATATCTGTCGCCATTTCGAATATGAAGGTTTCGAAATGGTCGTCCAGGGCGGCTATTTACTCCCGTATATACTTATATCCATGATGTTACGGGTCAGACGGTAAAGAGCTCGCCCTCCGTCGGCACCTCAAGGATCCCCAGGCGCGCCCCCGCATCGAGCCAGGCGTGCCCGTAGGAAAACGCGGCAAGCGCGTTAACGGGGTCCTCCTCCGCCCGGAAGTGACGGCCGTCCTCAAGATACGAGCGTGCCATCCGCAGACAGTCCTCCGCACCGTCCGCCAGCGGTGATCCTGCCGGCGGGGCGACCGACGCGGCCGCCACGGCGTCGGTCAACAGCTGTTCGTACCGATCGACCTTCTCCGCAAGCGCTGCTGGCATGGCCTGTTCTTGTGGCGCCGCTTGGATACCTCGTGTGGTTTGTGCGGCGCTTCGACGGGCTTAAGTGCGCGTTCGGCCTTTTCCGTACCAGACAGGCACCGCCTGTTGTCGACCCGTAGGAGCGCAAGCGTACTACGGAGGTGAACGATGGCAGACCAGGATATCGAGACCGCCGTTTCTCGCGCACTCAGTGAGTCGCCCGACCGTAACTTTATCGAGTCGGTCGATCTGGCGATCAACCTGCGCGATTTGGATCTGAGCGATCCGTCCAATCGGATCGACGAGAGTATCGTACTTCCGGAGGGGACCGGACAGGAGACCCGCATCGTCGTCTTCGCCGAGGGCGAGACCGCCCTCCGCGCCGAGGAGGTTGCCGACGAGGTGCTTGATGGCGACGATCTTGCCGACCTCGGGGACGACACGAGTGCCGCCAAGAATCTCGCGGAGAAGACCGACTTCTTCGTCGCCGAGGAGGCACTCATGCCCGACATCGGTCGGTTCCTCGGGACCGTTCTTGGCCCCCGGGGCAAGATGCCAACGCCCCTGTCACCCGACGAGGATGTCGTCGAGGTCCTCACGCGGATGCAAAACACCGTCCAGGTGCGCAGTGGCGACCGCCGGACGTTCCACACCCTCGTGGGCGCCGAGAGCATGTCAGCCGAGGAAGTCGCCGACAACGTCGATGTTATTCTGCGCCGCCTGTACGCTGACCTCGAGAAAGGGCCCCAAAACGTCGATTCGGTGTTCGTGAAAACCACGATGGGCCCGGCCGTCCAGGTGGTCTAACATGAGTGCCGAACGCAAAACTGAGACTATCCCCGAATGGAAACGCGAGGAGGTCGACGCGATCGCCGAACTCCTCTCGTCTTACGAGAGTGTCGGCGTCGTTGACATCGCCGGGATCCCGAGTCGGCAGCTCCAGGATATGCGCCGGGAGCTCCACGGGAGTGCCGAACTGCGCGTCAGCCGAAACACCCTCCTCAAGCGCGCGCTTGAGGCCGTCGATGAGGGGGTTGAGGTACTCACCGATGTCGTCAGCGGGCAGGTCGGCCTGATCGGGACCAACGACAACCCGTTCGGACTCTACCAGCAACTTGAGGCCTCAAAGACCTCCGCGCCGATCGGTGCGGGCGAGGTCGCTCCCAACGACATCGTTCTTGAGGAGCAGGACACGGGGATCGACCCCGGCCCGTTCGTCGGTGATCTCCAGCAGGTCGGCGCCTCAGCGCGTATTCAACAGGGGTCGATCCACATCACCGAGGACAGCCTCGTCTGCGAGGCCGGTGAACCGGTCTCTGCCGATCTGGCCAATGTCCTCGGCGAACTCGGACTCGAACCCAAGGAGGTCGGCCTCGACCTGCGAGCCGTTGTCTCCGAGGGCGTTCGATTCGAGCCCGACGAGCTTGAACTCGACGTCGACGCCTACCGCGAGGATATCACGGCCGCGGCCGCCCGAGGGCGGAACCTCTCGGTCAACGCCGCATACCCGACCGACCGGACGACTCCCACACTGCTGTCGATGGCCAGCGGCGACGCGACGGGACTCGGACTCGCCGCCGCCATCGCCAGCCCCGACACCGCCCCCGATCTCATTGGCAAGGCCGACGCCCAGGTCCGGGCATTGGCCGCCCAGATCGACGACGAGGAGGCCCTCCCCGAGGACCTCCAGGATGTCGAGGCGCCGGCCGAGACGTCGACGGCCGACGAGGACGCGGATGACGAGGATGAAGCCGACGAGGAACCGGCCACGGACGACACCGACGAGGACGAAGACGACGACGAAGAGGACGGCGGCGACGCCGCCGCTGGCCTCGGCAACATGTTCGGATAGCCCCCTAACCACCCACACACCACCACAACCATACACCCATGGAGTACATCTACGCAGCTCTCATCCTGAACGAGACCGGTGCAGAGATCAACGAAGGCAACCTGACGGACGTACTTGAGTCGGCTGGCGTCGACGTGGAGGAATCCCGCGTCAAGGCGCTTGTCGCCGCGCTTGAGGACGTCGACATTGACGAGGCCGTTGAGGAGGCGGCTGCGGTCCCGGCCGGCGGGGCTGCTGCTGCGTCCACCGAGGAAGACGAGGAGGAAGCCGAAGCCGCTGACGACGATGAGGAGGAAGCGGCTGACGAAGACGAAGACGAGGACGAAGAAGAAGAGGCCGCCGGCGAAGGGCTCGGCGAACTCTTCGGCTGATCGTCCACACTTCTTTCTCCCCTGTCGCTCCCCGCGTAGTGACAACGCTCTCGACCACAGGTTCATACCCGACGCCACGGCGAGACTCCCGGAATGGGAGTCGATGTGGTCGTTATGCCCTCGCTCGGCGTGTGGTTGCTCGGTGCAACACTCGCCGGTACGGCCCTCGGGACGATCAGCGGTCTTATACCGGGCCTTCACGCCAACAACTTCGCGCTGTTGCTCGCCTCTGCGGCGGCGATGCTTCCGGGCGATCCTCTTGTTATCGGTGTGGCCATGCTCGCCGCCGGTGTGACTCACTCGTTTCTTAATGTTGTCCCGACGCTTGCCATCGGGGTTCCCGACGCCGAGATGGCACCTATGGCCCTTCCGGGCCATCGACTCGTGCTTGAGGGCCGCGGTTACGAAGCCATCCGGCTGTCCGCGCTGGGAAGTGGACTCGCGGTATTGCTTGCCGTTCCACTCGCGGTGCCGATCTCCGCTGTGGTTGCGATCATCTATCCTACCGTGTCCGCCCATATCGGGCTCGTCCTCGGCGCTGTCGTAATCGGCCTCATCGTCTCTGAACCCACCCACCGTAGCCGTCTCGCCGGTGCGCTTTCGTTCGGACTGAGTGCCACCCTCGGGGCACTCACCCTTGACCTCTCGCCGGAGGCTCCGCTTGAGGCGGGTGGCATTCTCGCACCACTATTTGCCGGCCTCTTTGGCGCCCCTGTTCTGCTTGACGCGATGGCCGGTCGTGGCATCCCAGAGCAGGCATCGCCCGTTCTTCGGACCTCTAGACGTCGGGTTCTCACGACCGCCGGTGCGGGCACGCTTGCCGGTGCGCTCGTTGGGTATCTCCCGGGCGTCTCAGCGGCAATTGCCGCCGTTGCGGTCCTCTTTTTGATCCCCGGCGACACCGACGCACGCGGCTATATCGTCGCAACGAGCGGCGTCGATACCGCAAACGCGATTTTTGCACTATTCGCACTCACAACGATCGGACAGCCACGCTCCGGGGTGATGGTCGCATTCGAGGAAATCGCCCCTCCGTTGGTGCTCCCGGTTCTGGTTGGTGCGGTCGTCCTTGCCGGAGCGGTGGCAACGGGGCTGACCATCTGGCTCGGCGATCGATATCTCGCTGTGGTTGGACGACTTGATCCAACGGTTCTCTCACTCGTTGCGGGGGCGATGTTGATCGTGCTCTCGGGTCTGTTCGCTGGACTCACCGGAGTCGGGGTCTTCGTCCTCGCGACACTCGTAGGGCTTGTTCCGGTCCGACTCGGTGCCTACCGGGTGCACCTGATGGGCGTGTTGATCGGACCGATTATGCTGGGGATTTGATATCCTCCAACGGCCGAAGCCGGGGGCTTTCGCCTTGCTACCACTGTACTCCCGCTGTGACGGCCGCCTGCAACTAGCTAAAACAAGAGTTATACACGCGCGACGGCTATCGGAGACATATGAGTACGTCCCAACAACAGGAGACACACACGTGTGTCACCTGTGGGATCGACATCACCGGCACAGACGCCGCCTCATTCAACTGTCCGGAGTGCGGCCACCGACTCCACCGGTGTAGCAAGTGCCGCAAGCAGAGCAATCTCTATGAGTGTCCCGAGTGCGGCTTTACCGGACCATGAGTAAGGTTGCCGCCCAGCTCAAGGTCATGCCGACCAGCCCGGAGATCGACCTTGACGAACTCCACGAGCGACTTGAGCGTGCCCTGCCGGAGGGCGCAAAGATCAGTAATGTCGAACGCAACGATGTTGCCTTCGGACTGACGGCGCTCGTTCCGACCGTTATTGTCCCCGACGACGCTGGCGGTACTGAGGCCGTCGAGGAGGCCTTCAGCGGTATCGACGGCGTCGAGTCCGTCGAGGTTGAGAACGTCGGCCGCGTCTAGTCGGGATCACCTGGTAGCGGTCAGCCCGTCTTCGACGATCTGGAACGTTTCCGTCTCCCCGACGGCTTGAGACCGGTGTTTTTCGAGCGTTGCTCGCCGTTTTCCCCCTCGGAACCGGTCGATGCGTAGTGTCGTTCCAACCCAGTGTGCAAGCGTGTGCCCTCCGAGTGGCTGCGCCCGATCGCCCTCAGGATCGGTGTACACCTGATTTGTGATGAGAACGGCGAGATCGCGTTGGCGGGCTAGTGACAACAGCAGGGTGAGCTGGTCGGCGACCGCGCGTAGCGCCTCGCCATCCTCGGTATCATCGGTCCGCCTGAGTCGGTAGAATCCGGTTGCGCTATCGAGGACGATCAGTCCAGCCTCGTCGGCGAGCACCCGCGTCTCCTTGACGGCCGCCCGCTGTGCATCGAAGTCGTGGGGCTCTTTGAAAATGATCCGGTCGGCGACCATATCCGTATCGAGCCCATCGGCCGTTGCCCGCGGTTCGAGAATCTGCTCAAGACGGGCGGTCGAAACGCCCTCGGTGTCGATATATACGACCGGCTCGCCGGCAACGACCGCCTCAGCCGTGGTGCTCAGTGCAATATTGGTCTTGCCGGCAGCCGGCGGTCCGTAGACCTGGGTGATCGCTCCACGCTCAACGCCACCGCCAAGCAGGGTGTCGAGTGGCGCACACCCGGTCGAAATCGGCGTTACCACATCTCATGAGTAGCGTCACCGGCGTCAAAACCCTCGCGGTCTCCCGCGGACTCAAATATCACCGGCGCCAATTGGCAAACAATGATCGTCGTCGCGACTGCCGACTTCGAACTCTACTACGATGTCGTCGCTGCGCTCCGTGATCGGGAGGCGACGTTCACGACGGTCCGGCCCGGGGCGACTGTCCCCGAAGAGACGACGGCGGTGATCACGGCCCCTGACGACGAGGTCACCATTCCCGAGGCAGCGGACGATCCCCCGGTACTCACGGCGACGGCCCCGGAAGCGACGCGAGTGGTTGAGGAGGCGCTTCTGTGCACCCGCT
>CAZFMU010000079.1:0-8069 GCA_964520165.1 uncultured Salinarchaeum sp.
CTGCCGCCGTCGCAACGGCGGGATCAAGATCGACAAACGTCGGGGTCCACGGTCCCGCCGCACCGAACCACCGACCCATCTGACCGGCTCCGACGACCAGCAAATCCATTAGCGTTGGATAGCCCACCGGTGGGGAAAAACGGATCGCTCGGCCGTAGCCTTTAATCGCTGGCCAGCGTGGATGTCGGTAATGTCGACGTTTGATATCGTCCTTCCGGAGGCGATCCGGGAGGGGACTGCGACGGACGCGTACTTCCAACGGACGGTCGAGACACTCGCGGCCGACGACCGCAATCCGAACGTTGTCGCCGAGGTGACGGCCGATCAGTTTCCGACCGGGACGTTCGAGGTCGTCGCCGGGCTCAAAGACGTTGCACATCTACTTGAGGGACTACCCGTCGATGTCGATGCGCTTCGCGAGGGACAGTTATTCGACGGTGGTCCGATCCTCCAGGTAGAGGGATCCTATCGGTCGTTCGCGGTCTATGAGACGGCCCTGCTGGGCTTTCTCTCACACGCCTCGGCGGTCGCCACAAAGGCCCTCGAAGCACGCCAGGCCGCCCCGGACACCCCGATCCAGAGCTTCGGGACCCGTCGGGTCCACCCTGCGATCGCAGGGATGGTCGAGCGCTCGGCGCTGATTGGTGGGCTCGACGGATTCTCGAACGTCGCCGCCGGTGCGTTACTTGATCGGGAAGCCGGTGGGACCATGCCCCACGCTCTGATCATCAGCTACGGCCGGGACAGTCAGACGGAGGCCTGGCAGGCCTTTGACCGTGCACTTCCGGAGTCGGTCCCACGGATCGCGCTGTGTGACACCTACTCCGACGAGGTCGAAGAGGTGCTCACAGCGGTCGACGCGCTCAACGACCGCCTTGAGGCCGTCCGCCTTGACACGACCGGGTCGCGTCGGGGCGATTTCCGACACATCGTCCGCGAGGTTCAGTGGGAACTCGACGCCCGCGGCCACGAAGATATCGACGTGTTCGTCAGCGGAGGACTCACCCCGGAGGACATCCGCCGGTTGCGGCCGTATGCCGATGGCTTCGGCATTGGCAGCTATGTCTCGACGGCCACCCCGATCGACTTCGCACTGGACATTGTCGAACGGGAAGGGGCCCCTGCTGCCAAGCGGGGCAAACTCAGCGGCCGCAAGACCGTCTACCGGACCCCCGACGGCGGCCACCATGTCGGACTGGCCGACGCCGACGGACCGGCCGACGGCGAGGAGTTGATGGAGCCGCTGCTGCGCGACGGAGAGATCGTTCGGGAGTTCGACATTGACGCGGCGGCCGAGCGCGCACTTGCCGACGCTACGCGTGTCGGCTTCAACTAGACGAGAAACTCGGTCGGGAAGTCCGTCAGATTCCGGTATCCGCGCTCCGAGTCGGTCACAACCACAAGGTCCTCAAGACGGATGCCACCCACGGCGGGATCGTACAGCCCAGGTTCGACCGTCACGACGTGGCCGGCCTCAAGTTCACCACCCTCAGGGCCGAGTCGGGGGGACTCATGGACATCCAGGCCCACACCGTGGCCGGTGCTATGGATGAATCCAACGTCGGTCTCTGGGTCCGACCGGAGAGTCGCATACCCCGCTGTCTCATAGACATCACAGACGGCGTCATGGACCGCCGCCCCGGTCACGCCGGGCTCGATTGTCTCAAGTGCGGCCTCCTTGGCGCGTTCGGTTACCGCATAGCGATCCCGGAGATCGTCGTTCGGCGCCGTGGCGACGAACGTCCGAGTCATATCGGCGTGGTATCGACTGGCCTTGCTCCGCGGAAAAATGTCGACGACAATCGGGGCATCAGCCGGTAACGGACCGCTCCCCCGGTCGTGTGGATCGGCAGCGTCGGCTCCACCGGCAACGATCGTGTCCTCAAGCGCACAGTCGGTATCGATCAGGGTATGTTCAATCGCACGAGTCACCCGCTCGCTCGTCAGGGGCTCGCCCTCGTGGTAGAGGTGGCCGTCCTCGCCCACGCTCGCCGAGGCGATCAGGTCGCGAGCGCTGGCCATAGCCCGTTCGTTGGCCCGCTGGACCGTTTCGATGGCATCAACTTCGTCGTCGGTCTTGCGTGAACGGAGCTCCGTGATGATCCCCGAGGACTCGGGGTAGACGGAGATTCCGCGGTCCCGAAGACCGTCGGCAGTCGCCACCGGAAAGCGCGCCGGCACGACGACCGATTCGACCGCCCGGTCGGCGAGAAACGCCGCGATAGTCTCGATCCGACCGGCCTGTCGGCCGTGCTCGGCGACCCGCGACCGGTAGTCATACGCCCCCAGTCGGGCGATATCGTCCGCTCGACTCTCCTTTGTCGCCCGGCCATACTCAAGACCGGAGACGAGCAGGGCCATCCCGTCAGGGCGATAACAAGCGACAAACGGATCCGGGGCAGTAAACCCCGAGAGGTAGTACTGATCGGACTGCTCATCGGTGTCAAAGAGGTAGGCGTCGGCGTCGCGTTCGTCGAGAAACGCGTCGAGCCGCTCGGTTGACCGCATATCAGACGGTGGCACTCGTCGGTAAAAAGCACTCGCCGTCAGCGCCGGATGCGAAAGCCCTCAAGGCCCTCCGGTGGCTCGTAGGTGACCTCAACGTCTTCGACGGCAGCCGCCGGACTTCCCTCGTGACAGAACGCGATGAGGTCCTCGACCGCTGATTCGGGGCCCTCGAAGACGGCCTCGACACGACCATCATCACGGTTTGTGACCCAGCCGTCAACGCCGGCCTCGCGGGCAGTTTCCTGGGTGGTCGCCCGGAAGTATACCCCTTGGACGCGGCCGGAAACGAGGACGTGTGCGCGTGTGCGATCGGACATGAGGGGCAGTTGGGAGGCAAGCCGCCTCAGTGTTATCCTCTGACGCGCTGGGCGTGTTCGGCGACCAGCGGTGAGGCATCATCAGCATGCTCCGCAAGCGTCGCGAGCGCGTCGGGCGTACGGATCTGAGCGAGCGCCCATGCGGCATTGCCACGGACCACCGGATCCTCATCGTCCGACAACGCGGTCGCAAGCACAGGAATAGCGCGGGTGTCGCCGATCATGCCCAAGGCACGGGCAGCCATTGACCGGACCTGTGCCGACTCGTTGGTATGGCAGTGTTCGGCGATATCCGCAAGCGGGTCAGCACTGCCGATCTGGCCGAGCGCACGGAGACTGGCGACCTGAAGCGCCAGACTGCCGTCAAGGTGCTTTGTCAACGCATCGACGGCCTCGGGGCTACCGATTCGACCCAGCGCCTCGATCGCGGTCTCGTTGCGCCGGTTGGCCCGACTGCTCAGCGCATCGATCGCCGCCTCATCGCGCAGACGCCCGAGCGCCTCCATACAGTACTCCTCCATGAAGTCCGAGTCCATCGCGTCGAGTGCCAGCCGGATGGGTTCGGCCTCGCCACGATCCTCCCAGGCCTTGATCGCGCTCAGCTCCGGCGGGAAGTCGCGGTCGACCTCGATGCTGTCATAGAAGCCCTTGCGATCAAGCTGTTGTCGGACGGTCAGATCACTCCAGACCTCAGCATCCTCAATCGCCTCAACGAGTGACTTCGCGGTTCCGAGCATCGAGGCAATCCGGTTGGCATCCGCGTCGGGATCGAGATCGCGTTCGCCCGCCGCGGCGGCCAGCGCCTGGATGTGCGACACGATGGCCGTCTCCTCGGCAGTATCAATCTCCGGCGGGCTGACCTCAAGTGAGAGTGACACACGAGCGTCGGCAACGGCCGACTGGACGGTCTGGAGGCCCTGATCGGTGAGATCGCGGTCCTCAACGGCGTCGGCCGCCTCCTCAAGTGTCGCTTCGACATCGCTCACGTATGGGCCACGCTGGTCCTCAAGATCAGCCTCAAGCGCGTCGAGATCATCAGCGAGGGCGTCAATGTCAATCCCGGCCTCGTCATCATCGTCCGCCTCGTCATCTGGGTCGTCTTCGACCGTTGCCTTGAGTGCATCAAGGGCATCAGCGACGGCCGCAAGGCGCGACTCCACGTCGTCGAGGTCGGCCTCGGTCTCGGCGGCATCGAGTGCATCCTCGATGTCCGCGAGCTGTGACCGGATGGACTCGGCTGTCGGGGCGTCCCCGGACATGGTTCTAGACACACCTGATGCCCCGGGGCCTAATGCGTTCCCATCCAGCGGCTCACGTCCGCCAGTACAGCCACGGGCTGAGGAACATGTATGCGAGTCCAAGCGTCAATAACGCAACCGGGAATGAGCGGGCAAACGCCGTCGGGAACAGGACCGCCAGCGCGTGAACGACTCCCATCAAGAGTGCATCACGCGCCAGCAGGTCGGGATACTGGATCGTTGAGACCATCAAATAACAGAAGGCGCCGGTCGTCCCGATAACCAGCCCCGGCCAGTCAAGTCCACTGAGGATCGCCGCTCCGATGATCGTCGCCGCGAGCGTACTCGGCACGCCCTGAGTGTGTGCGTCGTCGGTATCGTAGGCGGTATACAGTCCAAGCCGGGTAACCGCCGCGGCGACGAACGCCCCGGGAACGAGGTACGCCGCCAGCGTCCAGGGGTCACTCAGGGCGCCGCTGCCCGTCTTGGCGGTCACCACGTAGACCAGTGCCGCAGGGGCAACGCCGAAGGAGGCAACATCGGCCAGTGAGTCGAGATACGGTCCGGCCTCCGAGCCGCCGTACCGGCGGGCGAGAACGCCATCGAGTCCGTCGAAGATCGCCGCCAGAAGCATGATCCGGGCGGCAAGCATGACATCGGTGAAGGCGACCGCAACCGCCAGAAATCCCACCACCGCGTTAAGGATCGTAACGGCATCAGCAGCACCGAGTCGCCCGACAAACCGGGGGGCCATAGTTTGGCGGTGACTGACGACCCATTTACCCTTTGCCTTCCGACCCCGACGTCGGTGTCGCCGTGACCGCCGCCTTGAATGGGACCGGGATGGTACCGGTGGGTATGGATCTTACCGAGGCGAGTTGGACGGACGTGGCCGATCTAGAGACCTCACTCGCATTGGTTCCGGTCGGCAGTACCGAACAGCACGGGCCACACGCACCGCTTGGCACCGACGCGATGACGGCCGAAGCGGTCGCACACGCCGGGGCCGACGCCTACGGCGGGCAGGTGGCGGTCGCGCCGACGCTCCCCGTCGGTATCTCCGAGGAACATCGGCAGTTCCCGGGCACGATGTGGGTCAGCGAGGACACATTCCGTCGGTACGTCCGCGAGGCAGCGACAAGTCTGGCGCCTCACGGCTTTGATCGGCTGGTGTTCGTCAACGGCCACGGCGGCAACAGTGCGGCCCTTCGGGAGGTCGCCGGCACCATCACCCGCCACGAGGACGCCTACGCCGTGCCGTTCACGTGGTTCGACGCCGTCGATCTTGAGAAACACGCCAACGTGCGGATGGGTCACGCCGGGCCCGCGGAGACGGCACTGCTGCGGGCCGCTCGCCCAGAGACACTCAAGGAAGACCGCATGGAGGAGGCGCAATCCGGCGCCAGCGACGGCTGGGGCGAGTGGAGTCAGCGTGTGAACCTCGCCTTTGATACCGCGGAGTTCACCGAGAACGGCGTCGTCGGCGACCCGACGGAGACGGACACAGCCGACGGTGAGGCGCTGCTCGCGGCGGCCGCCGACGCGCTTGCGGCCCTCTTAGAAACGATCGCCGAGCGGGATCCCAGTCGGCCGCCCCGAAAGGACACCTAAGCGACGCGGCGGGATGATCAAACGTTCCTCGTAGCTACCGCTGATACTATCAACAAAGCGGGTGCACTCTCGGACAGACATGTCGGAGGCCGTGCCACGATGGGGCCTCCTCATTGGCGTGCTCTTTGTTGGTCTCCTTGGTGGTGTGGCGGCGAGCCAACCGACAGTCGCCAAGGCGCCACCGGAACCGGTCTGTGGTGTCTGTACGGATGCGCTTGATGAGGCCGCCGACGAACGCGGCGTGGCCCTTGAGCGTGAGGAGAGCCGGACGGACATCCGCCTCCACGCAAACGGCAGCGCCGAGTTCGTCGCCCGGGTGACCCTCGCCACCGGGACTGACCGCCTCACCAATGCGTCGCTCCGAGAGGCGATCGTTCGTGATGTCTCCTACATTGTCGCCGAGGAGCGGACCCATCTACGGACAGCCATCGAGGGCCAGACGCTCGTCGTTCGGTATCGGTCGCCGACCGTGGCACACACCACACTCGGCGTGGTGCGCTTTGACGCATTCCGGACCCGCGGGGCGCCACCGCTTGCGAGCGGGGGCGAGGGGAGCCCCTATCCCGGCGCAGACCGGCTGATGCTGCATGCGCCGGCCACGTACCAGGTGTATGGATCCCATGGAGCTGCGAGTAACGAGACCACCGTCGTATGGTACAGTGCAGACCACGAGCGATACGCCGGCGGTATCAAGGAGGATCAGACGATCGCGTTTGTCCCTGCAGACGCCCGGCTTCCAAGGGTCCGGGTGAGGCTGGCGGCACTGATCGACTGGCTGGCATAATGATATTTTGTCGGTCTTTGACCCGCTGGTGTGGAGTGCTCGGAGAGATCCTTGAATCGCAGATGACACGGCGATAAAACAGTTGAGATACGGAGCAGGGAAGTTTTGAGCCGACAGGATCAAGCCGAATTGGAATGCCGACCACCTGTGGCCTCTGCCGGCGACAGATCCCCAACGAGCGGATCGCGGATCCGCAGGTCGTCCAGGAACACCACCTTCGGCCGGAGCGCCGGGCAGAGAGTCCGACGGTGATGCTGTGTCGCCCCTGCCACAAGCAGGTGCACGCACTGTTCACCAATGAGGAACTTCGCGAGGACTACGACACGGTCGCCGCCCTGCGGGAAGCCGACCGGCTATCGGGGTATTTGACCTGGATCCGTAGAACCGACAAGCTGGACATCCGGGTATCGACCAGCAACGACGTGCGACAGCGGCGATAAGACACGAGCCTCCGTTAACATAGTGCATCATTGGGTGAGGTATATACCGGCCGCCTGCGATATCGGCGTCATGGGCTTATACGACTGGATCACCATAGAGGCAGATGTCCCGTTGCCGAAGTTTCCGGCCGACCACCGTCCGGACGCTATCGACTGGCAAACGAAGGGGATCGGTCAGCCGTGCCTGCGCAGATTCAAGCTGACAGCCTCGGGGAGACTCCTCCGGCAGGAACAGGAGATGCGCAAGAAGACCGCCGCCGAAAAGCAGGCGGAGGCCGAAGAGCACGGCTTTGAGACGTGGACGGAGTACGTCTCGTTCCGTGAGAGCGCCGATCCTGAGGAGCTGCTTGACCGCGGTCTCGGGATCAAACCCGCGAATGAGCAGACGGTCGCCAAGGAACTCTGGCTCGATCATACCATGCACGGCACCTTCGAGTTCCACGGGACCGATGACGCCGTCGCAAACGGCTTTTTCTGGTCATACGAGGCGCGGTTCACCTGCGGTGACCTTGATGCGATCGTTTTTCTTGGCTCCCGTAGCGGAGACGTGCCGACCGATTTCCGGCCGGACGCTCAAAGTGTGGTTCGGTTCTGACGAGTGGGACGTGTTCAGTCAGCCCAGAACCGTCGGGGGCCGGGGCAAGGGCTTTGTCGACGGCTGCCGTCTGCGATACACGGTACCACATACCGGCGTCGGACACGATGCGATGATCGCTGTCCGCCACCTAGTCCACTCCGCTCATGACCGACTCCATTCCATTCCCCGAGTTAACCGGTCGCCCGAACACTGAGACCATCACGGTCGCACCTGACGGGACGGTATATGTCGTTCCCTCGGGCACCCACGACCGACTCCGCGACCACGTCGTTGAGGACCCGCAGGTACATGATCCCTCGGTCGATCTCGCACTCGCCGGGTGGGCAATCCTGCAGTGCGATGGGCTCACAAACCGGATCAACGCCGACGTGCCCGAGGACTTCGCGAACGGTCGGCTCATTCGGGCGTTCGCACAGGCACACGATGCCGGTGTCGCGGTCATCGCCCGCCATCCCAGTCAGGAGACGATCCACGCGACGGACCCACAGCGGTTCTCCTTCGACACAGAAGAGGGGTAGCCGCCGAGTGGCGGCCTCAGGAACCGAACGAACTGCGCATACGCACAATCACTCC
>CAZFMU010000080.1:0-8020 GCA_964520165.1 uncultured Salinarchaeum sp.
TCGCGTACGCGATTCACGTTCACGGCCAGTCTTATGTCGTAGCTCACGTACGTTTGCCGGTCGGTCGCGTCCGTCTCACCGGGGACAACGATGTTGACACCGGTCGGTGCCTGTCCGTCAACAACCGTCGCTGAGGCAACCGAGACACCGAGGTGCCGCTTGATTACGGCGGGAGCAACGACCGTCATTGAGCCGCCTGTATAGGCCGTTCTGATCCGGTCAAGAAGAGACCCGGCCAGTAGCGGCAGGTCGGCAGCGAGGGTCATTACCGGGGTCGTTCGATCCGACAGCGCTGTCTGGAGATCCGCGACGTACCCGTCTCCGGGGGTTTCGAGTACGGTTACGTCGTCCCTCCTGTCGAGGTGTCTGCGCGTTGCCGGTGTCTGCGGGGAGACGGCAGCGCACCGCGTCGTGATCCCGCTGGCGGCGAGCGCATCAAGCACGCGATCGATCATCGGCGTCCCGCCGACGTCGACGAGAGGTTTTTCGGTTGGGATATCGAGCCGCGTTCCAGCGCCACCGCACATTACGAGAGCTGTCGTTACAGAAGCGTCCATACGAGCACCCCGGCGTGTAAGCCGGCAAGTCGAGCGAGTTCGTTTGTCGCGCCAAGGACATCGCCACTGATCCCCCCTAGTGATCGCCTCGCCCAGCCATAGACACTCCCGCTGGCAAGTACGGTCGCTCCGAGCGTTCCGGCCGCCACCGGTGTCGGCCAGGTGAGGGCGATCGCCGGGAGTGCAAGGATACCGACCAGCCCGATCCGGAGCGGTGCTGTCGGTCTGGCAAGTGCGGCCCCGAGTCCGTCGTGGGTGGCCTCACCGACGCACGCGACGGCAGCCATGCCCGCCTTCGCTCCGACCTCGGCGGCGACCACGGCTCCGATCGCAACGCCGACAGGGACGGCGGTGAGGGCGTATCCGGCGGTCGCCACCCCGAGTAACGCAATTCCAACGGCGGTGACACCACCAACGCCGATCGCCGAATCCTTCAAAATCGCTTTCCGGTCGCGATCGTCGTGTACCACGGCGGCATCGCCACAGTCAGCCAGTCCATCGAGATGGGTAATCCCAGTCACTAGAATGATCCATGCCGGAAGAACAACCGCGGTGGTGACTGTCGGTATCGGGGCGATGACCGGAATGGCGAATAGTCCACCGAGCGGGTAAGCAGCGATCACCATCACCTCCGGGTGTCGCCGAAACGCCTCCCACGCTCCCGCGGAGTGCCCAACCGGCACGCGTGTTAGAAACCCGAATGCGCCTCGTAGCGCTGAACCGACGGCTATATCCACACTATCACCCCCACCAGCACCGCCAGGGCGTATGTAACCCCGCCAGCGAGTCCGACAACGTGTGTTCCGGTTGTCGCCTGCGACGGCGTCGGAAGCGACGCTTCGGCATTCAGGACGTATTCCCCTGGCTTTTCGAGTCGTACGTCGAGTGCACCGGCGAGAGCTCCCATGGGCCATCCGGCGTTTGGCGATGGCGCCTGCGGGGCAGCTTTCCGTGCCGTCGTCAGCGCCTCTCGCTGTCTAGCCACGACGGCAATCAAAAGCGCACTCGCTCGTGCCGGAAGCCACATGACCGCGTCGTCCAGTCGGGCAGCGGCCGTTCCGAACGGTCGGTCCGGATAGCCAAACATCGAATCGAGCGTGTTGACGGCTTTGACCCACGTCGCCGCGGCAGCGCCAAGCGGGAGGGCAACAATCCCTCCGATCAGAAACGCCATTAGTGGCGCGACCAGCCCATCGGCGAGATTCTCGGCCGCACTCTCGACCGCTGCGCTCCGGATTTCGCGATCCGAGAGCGATGTGGGATCGCGTCCGACCAGTGCCGGCAGGTGGGCCCGTGCGGCCGCAACATCGTGTTCACTCGCAGCGATAGTGCGATCGGCTCTCGCCAACAACATGCGGAGGCTCGTGCTCACAAAGAGGACGCCGCCGGCGGTAACTGCTCCAGCCCCGACGGTGATCGTTGTGACGAGTGCAACAGCCACGGCACTTACGCCGGCAGCGATGAGCGGGGCGACGAGTGCAACTCCGACCCCAGCGAGTCGCGGCGTCGGCCAGGCACGGTCACACGGAGCGAGCGCACGCCCAAAGATGGCAACGGGGTGGAGCCGTTCCGGCGGCTCGATTACTGTCCACTCAAGGAATACAGCCGTTATGACCGCAACGAGCAACCATGGCCCAGCAGTCATCGTTCCGCAAACCGCTCGACAGTCCGAAGCAACGGTGTGTCGTCGTCGAGAATTACTGCCGTCCCCCCGAGTGCTTCGATTCCGCCGTCGGCCTCCGGTGTGTCGCCGATGTGCGTCACCCGCTCGATTGGGACATCGAGCTGTGTTGCGAGACGTTCGAACGCTTCCGGATGGGGCTTGCGCCACCCACAGTCGGCACTCGAGACGATCACGTCGAAGGTCTCGGCGTCAACCGCCGAGTTGGCGATGGCACGTTCGACCAGACCTGGAATCGAACAGTTCGAACAGACAGCTACAGGACCGGCGCGCGCGGCCGTTTCGACCGCCTCGACGGCGGTTGGCCGCGTCTCGACGACCGGACTAAACGCTTCAAGCACGGCTCGTTCGACGCGGTCGGCCGGTGCCTCGATTCCTTGACTTGACAGTGCAGCGACGACGTGCGCGGAGAGCGTGAGTTCAGCCCCTTCTGGTGTGTCGATGTGTCGGGTCCAGTAGACCGACTGCCAGTCCGCCGGTGGCTCGACCCCCCGCTCGCGAAGCTCACGAGCGATAGCGACCGCCGGCTCGTCCGGCCGGTCGGCCTCAACGAGTGTTCCGAAGAGGTCGAATGAGACTGCCACTACTGAGAGGCCGGGCCAACTTTACTTGAACATCTCGGTCCGCCGCACATTTACATCCGAGTTCGCGCCAACCAGGGTCGTGACTGTCGTCAATGTCTCCTACATCCTCCGCCCCTTCGGGGTACGTCCGCCACGGCCTTGATCGCCGACTCCCCGGTGAGGAGTACGTCCATCTGGGGATCGACGCAGAGGGCATGCACCATCATTATCTCGCCGATGACCGCGCCGTCGGCGTTGCTGCTGACGGATACGAACGCGTTGAGGAGGGAATCCGCGTGTATTATCACCTACAACTCTCACCTGAATCGATCGAGCATGTCGAGCCAGACCTTGCGCTGGCCGATCTTGAGGGTCGGTGGTGTGCGTTCGTCGCGTTCGACCGCGGCTGGGATCGTCGGACGAACCGGGTGTACGATGTCGGCCCGGCGGTCTGGGAGGCGATCGATCCATGAAGAGTTTCATGTGTCCGCGTACTCCTCACGCTCGGCAATCACGACGCTGGTTGTCTCTGTCTGTGCGGTCAATCGCGCTGTGTCCGTCTCCGCTTCAGTGACGAGCATGAGTCCGCCAACGGCGACTGACTCGTTCGCCCCCGGGAGACGAGCTGTCGCCGTCCCATCGGGCCCGGTGACGCGCACGGTCATCTCGGTCGGTGTCGGCACGACGGCGAGGCGGTGGTCATCGATTCGGGCCGGTACCTGGACCGGGTCGGAGACGAACGATCGCGTGGTTGATCCATCGTGCATCAGATCCACCACGTACGCGGTTTCACCGCCGAGCACATTCCAGCCGCTCCGGTCGACCGTGACGGCTTCGCGCCACCCGATTCCGCCAACGAGTACGGTCTCATTGCCGCTGTACTCAAGTTGCTGCTCGCGTATACCGACTGTCCAGAACTCTCGGGTAGAACTCTCGACGACGACGCCCGTGTAGTTCACCTCCGGTGTGGACTCGGGGCCAAGGTCAACCGCCAGACGCTGTTGACTACTCGCGTTGGCCGCGTAGTCGATCGTATAGTCGTTGACCGTGATGGCCCCGCGATCATCCGTCGTCGTTGCGTTTCCCGGTGTCTCGCCCACGACGGTGAGCCCAGAGAGGATTCCTGGAAGCGCGAGCACGACAGTCACAACCATGAGCACTCCCATTGCGGCGGCCCGTCGCGACATCGGTCCGGTGACGAGCCGGTTCGGAAGTGCGCTTGGAACAGCCGGCATCCCAAGCACAACCGCCACTCCAAGCGTCAATCCGACGACAGCGACCGGGGCGGAATCGCTGAGCAGTGTGCTGGCAATCCCCGTTATTGTGAAGGCGCCAATCAGCATCAACCACCCGATCGCGAACTGTCGTCGCGACGGGATCCAAGTGTGACTCGGTAGTACTCTGGGAATCGGTCGGTCACTTGCCGTTACCGCTGCGGTCACCAACAGGGTCAACACGACCAGTGCAACGACCCCGACACCGCGATATAACACGTATGTGTCCGGTCCGTCGGACCAGACGATGAGCCAGAGTCCCTGGACTAACCCGATGGCGAGCGTTCCAAAGGCGACGGCGCGCGCCGAGGGACGCCGGTCACGATACCACAGCAGCCCCCCGCCGACAAGCACGCCCAGTAGGAATCCCATCGCGTGCGCGTGGAACCCAACTCCTGCCCACGACGGTGGCGCGGGCGCCCCAGCACTGATGCCCGCACGGACAACGGGCTCACGAAGCGCCTGTACAATGGTCCCGAGCCCGCTCGCAGCAACGACCCCGAGGACCGTGGTCCGTGGGTACCACACCAACGCCATTCCGACGATCGCATAGACTGCTCCGGAGAACCCAAGACCCGGACCGAGAGCGACGGCACTCGTCAGCAGTGCCGCTACGAGCAATGCTGCCGGAAAGATCACAACGGCTCGAATCCATGGCCGTACGCCCTGTTGTTCTTGCCCGTCGCGGCGCGGATAGTGACCCCATGCGTACTCGGCGATGGCCCCGAATGCGATCGTTCCGGTCAGGTTCGAGATGAGGTGCCCCGGGGAGCTGTGTGTGATCCCGGCGGTGAGTATCCCGAGCGGATAGAAGTACGACCACGAGACGAACGGCAACACGAGTGGTTCCTCCCAGTGGTGGAAGCCGCCCTGGACGCCGAGGTATATCCCGATCAACAGGAGTGCCGTCAGTCCCGTCCCCAGCGGTAGTCCATACAGCAGCCGATCGGCGATGGACCGCCGGAAGCGCCCTCGGTCGGCGATGTACCACACCACCGCGATCAATCCAAGGAGGGCGACGACGACCGCCGGCTGACTTGCACGCATTGACACAGTGGACGACACGGGCCCGGCCACCGTGAATTGCTCGCCTGCTTTTGCGGTCGTCGGATGATCGACCCTACCCGTCGTTGAAAACACAGACGGATTCTTCAGCAATGACTAATTACCCAGGCATGAGCCGGCATTCGACTGCTCTGTACTGAACACAGAATGCGTATTTGCAACAGCTGCTAACGGTCCGGATCAGTCCGCTTAAGCCATCCACTTCGTGACATGGCTATAGATGGAACGAGAAACGTGGAAGACGCGGATCGGATTTATTCTTGCAGCCGTGGGGAGTGCTGTCGGCCTCGGGAACATCTGGCGGTTCCCCTTCCAGGTCGGTCAAGAGGGAGGAGCAGCATTTATGCTGATGTATCTTGCCTTTGTCGTGTTGATCGGCTTCCCAGCGATCCTCGTTGAGTTCGTCGTCGGTCGACGCACCGAACTCAATGCCGTCGGTGCTGTTCGGGAGTTTGGGGGCGGTGTCTGGCGATATCTTGGGGGTCTGTTTGTCCTTATCGGCTTCATTATTCTCTCGTATTACAGTGTCATCGGGGGATGGGTTCTCCAGTACGTCCTTGGAAGCGTCACCGGCGGCTACGTTGGTGAGGCGGCTGAGGGGGCTCCGCCCGTTGCTGCCCAGTACTTCGGTGAAATCTCCGTCGGGCTAGATGCCCTGTTGTTCCACGGGCTGTTCATGCTGCTGGTGATTGGGATTGTCGCCTTCGGTGTCCAGCGCGGGATTGAACTTGGGGTTAAGGTGATGGTTCCGGCGATCATCGTGATCTTTGGCGTCCTCGCGGCGTATGCCTTCACGCTTTCGGGCGCTGGTGAGGCCTACGCTTACTATCTCACCCCCGACATTGGCTACCTTCTCGATAACTGGCGCAGTATCGTCCCGGCGGCCGCCGGACAGGGCTTTTTCACCCTCTCACTCGGGATGGGGGTAATGATCACCTACGCGTCGTATCTCGGTGAGGATCAGAACCTCGGGATCGATGGGCTGAGCATTGTTGGATTCAACACCGGCATCTCGATTCTGACCGGCCTGATCGTGTTCCCGATCCTCTTTACCGCCGGCCTTGACCCGGAGACCTCCGGTCCTGGCGCGATTTTCGTTAGTGTGGCTGCCGCACTCGGTAACCTTCCCTTCGGTCGCGTGGTCGGACTGTTGTTCTTTACGACCGTGCTCATCGCCGCGCTGTCTTCGGCCATCAGCCTCATCGAGGTTGTGGTGTCCTTCGCAATCGACGAACTCCAGTTTGACCGGACGACGATCACGTTGATCGTCGGTGCCGCAGTCTTCCTCCTCGGTGCGCCGGTCACCATCGACACGACCATGGTCAACCTGTATGACATCCTCGCCGCCCAGATTCTCCTGGTGCTTGGCGGGCTCTTGCTGATGGTCCTCGTGACCTGGATCCGCGCCGATCAGGCGCTAGACGAACTCGAACGGGGAATCGGGTCACTCGGCGCCCTTGGGGACCTCTGGCTGTGGCTGGTGCGGATTCCCGTCGTGGTCGTGTTACTCGTCTCGCTGTATCTCGGCATCACTAATTATCTCACCTTCCTGCAGGGCCCCTTCGCTGAATTCCTGGCGTCCTTCTGAGCGCGGCCCAATCCCGGTCGCGTTGCCCTAACGCCAACCTTGTCGCTCGTCGAGTCATTCCGTCGACGAATACGGTTGCTTAATACGATTCGTTTCACAACCCGAGCGTATGTCCAGCGAGGGAGAGTTCAACGGCTTCGGCGGCCGTCACGTCCCCGAACCGCTTGAGGAACCACTCGAAGAACTGGCAGCGACGTTCGAAGCTGAACGTGCGTCTGCCTCCTTTCAGGAGGACCTCGACGCGTTGCTTGAACGCTTTGGCGGCCGTCCGACGCCGGTGTTCTACGCTGAGACACTCAGCGACCGCTACGGCGCTGACATCTACTTCAAACACGAGGATCTGCTCCACGGCGGCGCACACAAGCTCAACAACACGCTCGGCCAGGGGCTGCTGGCCAAGCGTGCCGGTAAAGAGCGACTCATCGCCGAGACCGGTGCGGGCCAGCACGGAACGGCGACGGCCATGGTCGGCGCGTTGCTTGACATGCCGACGACCGTCTACATGGGCACGAAGGATATGGCCCGCCAGGAGATGAACGTCTTCCGCATGCGGCTAATGGGGGCCGATGTCGAACCCGTCGAACGGGGCAATCAGGGCCTCGCCGAGGCGGTTGACGCCGCGCTTGAGGATTATGCTGAGACCTATGAGGACACCCACTACCTTGTCGGGAGCGCGGTCGGTCCTGATCCGTTTCCGCGGATGGTTCGGGAGTTCCAGTCGGTCATTGGTCGCGAGGCCCGCGAACAGATGCTTGAGCTTCACGGCGCGCTTCCCGATGCCTGTGTGGCCTGTGTCGGCGGCGGATCGAACGCGATCGGCCTGTTTAGCGCGTTCATCGACGATGAGGACGTAGCGCTGTATGGCGCGGAACCGGCCGGAAAGGGCCTTGATACGAACGAGCACTCCGCCCCGTTGTCGGCGACCAAACAGGAGGAGCCACAGATCTTCCAGGGGATGAAAACGAAGGTCATCGACGAGGAGACGACAAACCACTCGGTCAGTGCTGGACTCGATTACCCGGCTGTTGGCCCCGAGCACGCGGCCTTACAGTCGCTCGGTCGGGCAGAGTACCACGGGATCACCGATGAAGAGGCGCTGGCGGCGTTCCGAGAACTCAGCGAGACAGAGGGGATTATTCCGGCGCTTGAGCCGAGTCACGCGATTGCCCTGGCGTGTAAACTCGCCGAAGAGGACCGACACGACACCATCCTGGTCAACCTCTGTGGACGTGGTGACAAGGACATGCAGACCGCTGCTGAACACTTCGATCTGGCGTAGTTGGTCCGACGAC
>CAZFMU010000081.1:0-7836 GCA_964520165.1 uncultured Salinarchaeum sp.
ACAGCCCGAAGGGTCGTCTGTGCGAGATTCGAGACAGCCTTCTTGTAGTCATCGACCTCAAGAAAGGCCTTCTTCGCGTCCATCACCTTGATGTAGACGACAGCATCGGCCGTCACCGGTGAGTTGTCGCGCGTGATAGCTTCCTGTCGTGGTACATCAAGCGTCTGTGTCCGCATGTCAAAGCGGTAGGTCCGGGAAACAAACGGGGGAACGAAGTTGATCCCCGGTTCGAGGAGCTTTCGGAACTCGCCGAAGACCGTCAGCGCGCGCTTTTCGTAGGCGTCAACGATCTCCACCATGCTGTAGATCGTGACGATAACCAGCGTGAAAACGGCGAGCAGTGCAATGAGCCCGGTTGTACCGGGAAAGGCAACCAGTGGGAGGGCTGAAACCATGGTCGACCTTACGACAGCGCCGGCAAAAGCCTTCGGCCCACAGGCCTATTAGGGGGGCTAGCCACGCGCCGGTATGGTCAGACTCGGACTCGTTGTCGCGGAGTTCAATCGGTCGGTGACCGAGGCGATGGAGGAGGATGCTCGCGAGCGGGCGGCCGCACTGGGGGCGGAGATTGTTGTGACCCATCACGTGCCCGGATCATACGACACCCCACTCGCGGCCGACCGGTTAGCCCGACGGGAGAACATCGATGCCGTCGCAGTGATCGGGGCGATCGTCACGGGTGATACGGATCACGACCAGGTGATCGCCCGAGCGACGCTTGACCAGCTGGCGACCGTTGAACGGGATCGGGACACACCGATCGCGATGGGCATCACCGGGCCGGGAATGAGTGGCGCCGAAGCCCGCGAACGCGTCGAAATCGGTGGCCGGACCATCGCTGATGCCGTGCATCTCGTCGAAGAACTCGGGGAACCTGACACCTCCCGGTAGCGCAACCGGTAAGGCCCTCCCTCACGCACACCCGAGCGATGGAACGCAACTTCGCAGCCCGCGTCGAACGTGTCGAGCCGAGCGCTACGCTTGCGATCAGCACCAAGGCCTCCGAGTTGGAGGCTGAAGGAGCGGATGTCGTCGATCTGAGCGTCGGTGAGCCCGACTTCGACACGCCGGCAAACATCGTCGAGGCGGGCAAAGCGGCGCTTGACGCCGGCCACACTGGATACACGGCTTCACAGGGAATTCCGGCACTCCGCGAGGCGATCGCTGACCGGCTGGCGGACGACGGCTTCGCCTATGATCCCGACCAGATCATGGTGACCCCGGGCGGCAAGCAGGCGCTCTTCGAGGTGGTACACACGCTGATCGACGACGGCGATGAGGTGGTTCTGCTGGATCCAGCGTGGGTCTCCTATGAGGCGGTCGTCAAGATCGCTGGGGGGAGTCTCACCCGTATCGATCTGGCCAAACACGACTTCGCTCTTGAGCCGGCCCTTGATGAGTTGGCGGAGGCGGTCTCGGATGACACCGAGATGCTGATCGTCAACTCGCCAGCCAATCCCTCGGGGGCGGTCTTCTCTGAGGCGGCACTCGAAGGCGTCCGTGATCTGGCTGTCGAGCACGACATCACGGTGTTGAGCGACGAGATCTACGACCGGGTGGTCTATGATGTCGAACCGACCCGTCTGGGGACGCTCTCCGGGATGGCCGACCGGACGATCACGCTCAACGGCTTCTCGAAGACCTACGCGATGACCGGGTGGCGACTGGGGTACTTCGCGGCACCACAGCCGATCATCGATCAGGCCGGGAAGTTGCAGTCTCACTCGGTCTCGTGTGCGGCGAACTTCGTCCAGCGCGCCGGGATCGAAGCCCTCGAAAACACCGACACGACCGTCGATACGATGGTTGATGCTTTCAAGGAACGTCGGGACCTGCTTGTCGACCTGCTGGCCGAGCGAGGGATCGATGTCAACGCCCCGGAGGGGGCGTTCTATCTGATGTTGCCCGTCAGCGACGACGACCAGACGTGGTGTGAGCGGGCAATCGAGACGGCTCACGTCGCGACCGTCCCTGGCAGTGCCTTCGGGACGCCCGGTTACGCACGAATCTCCTATGCGAATAGCCAAGAGCGCATCCAAGAGGCCATCGAGCGACTTGACGCCGAGGACCTGCTCTGATCGGTGACTACCCGCGGCGATCGAGGATCCGTTCGATAATCGCTCCGGAGGAAAGGATCTCACCGTCGGTCGACTCACGCGCGCTCGCCCGGGTGATTGTACAGTCGATATTTCGGCGCGTCAAGTCCTCTTTGAGAGCCGTTTCGTCGTGGTGTTGATCGTGTCCGAGGACGATCACATCCGGATCGATCCGTTCGACCAGCTGTAACATATCGCCCGTCTGTCCAAGGTGTGCCCGATCGACCACCTCGAGCGCCTCAACCATCTCTCGACGCTGTGCGGCCGGAATGATCGGCGGGGCCTTATGGTCAATGTTGGCTGTCCGTGCGACGATGACGTGGAGTCGATCGGCCGCTGCTGCCGCCTCCCGGAGGTAATGGACATGACCGGGGTGAAGAATATCGAAGGTTCCCTGTGCAAGCGCGGTGGTCATCGGTGCAGATCCTCCTCGTCAAACGCAAGGAGTTCTTCCTCGTCAGGCACCTCGACATCAAGCACCGGAAGGTCGGTCGGAGTCCCGTCGGGATCGAAGGCCCGCCAGTCGTCGCGATGGTAGGGTGCTCCGATGATGATGTGAACCTCGCCGCGAGAGAACGTCTGGAGATCCTGTGTGCTCGGCCGGAGGACGCCGTTGGGGTGAGAGTGGATCGATCCAACGGCGTGCCGGTCGTTTGGCACCATATTCGAGCGCATCGTCGCGCTGACGCTATTGCTTTCGGTTCCTGGAATCACGAGGACGTCCGTGATCACCTGACCGTCGGCGTCCACGTCCAGTTCGTCGGCATCGGTCCCGCGGAGCAGGCCCATGTATTCGTTCGGGTGGGTCTGTTCGCTCGCCTCAAGCGCGAACCGCAGAGTGTCCTCAGCAATCCCAATGACCGGTTGCGAGCGAAACCACCCATCGAACAGGCCCATACTGTGTGCAGGATCGACGCGGGCAAAGGCGCTTCGAAGGCCAACCGGGGCGACATCCCAAAGCGGTTTTACCGGGTGACAGCGAATTCGTTGGTAACATGACGGCTACAGCCGACGGCGACGTGGTTTATGCACTCCCTCCCGAGGCGACGGCCGACGATCTTGAGCCCGAGCAGCCGTATCGGGCACAGGTCAACGGCATCGTCCAGTATGGGGTGTTCGTCGATCTCTCGGAGTCGGTCTCGGGACTCATTCACGAGTCGAACCTGACGGGCGAGTATAGCGTTGGCGACGAGATCGTCGTCACTCTCGAAGCACAGCGCGATGACGGAGACCTATCGTTTCGCGACCACGACATCGAGCTCACGGAAGCGTCGCTTGAAACACTCGATATACAGTCCGATCGTCCACACATCACCGCGGAGACACTCGAAGAGCACGTCGGCGAGGAGGTGCGAATCGACGGACGCGTTGTCCAGATCACCCAGACCGGCGGTCCGACCGTCTTTTACGTACAGGATGGGACCGGGACAGCACCGGCGACAGCCTTCACCGATCCGGGCGTCCGGGCCCGTCCCGAGATCGAACAGGGTGATCTTGTACGCGTCACCGGGACGGTCGAACAGCACGACGAGGACTACCAACTCGAAATCGAGGAGGTGACACCACTCGGTGATGATGAACGGGCAACGGTCGTTGAGCGCATCGAGACGGGACTGTCCTCAACCGCCGCTCCGGAGTCGATCGATCCGCTGGTCGACTGGCCGGTGCTTGACGCCCTCATCGACGAGCTCCGGCCGGTCGCCGAGCAACTCCGTCGGAGTATTCTCGATCGACGGCCGATCTGGATCCGACACCACGCCGACGGTGACGGACTCTGTGCGAGCGTTCCGGTACACCGAGCGCTTGAGGCGTTCGCAAGGGCCCATCACGAGGACGGCGACGCACCGGAGCATCTTATCCGGCGACTCCCGAGCAAGGCGCCATTCTACGAGCTTGAGGATTCGACGCGCGATTTAGCACAGGCGCTTGAGGACCGGGCCCGGCACGGACAGCAGCTGCCGTTGGTGTTAATGCTCGACAACGGGAGTACCGCGGAGGACACTCCCGCCTATGAGACGCTCCGCCACTACGACGTCCCGATCATCACCGTAGACCACCACCATCCCGACCCCGAGGCGGTCGGCGACCTGCTTGATCAGCACGTCAATCCATACCTGTACGGCGAGGACTACCGGGTCACCACAGGGATGATGTGTGTCGAACTCGCACGGATGATCGCCCCAGAGCTCTCGGATACGGTGCGTCATCTGCCGGCTGTCGCCGGGCTTGCTGACCGCTCAAGCGCGGAGGCAATGGAGGATTATCTCGCGTTGGCTGCCGAGGCGGGATACGAGCGGGCAGATCTCGAATCGATCGTCGATGCCGTTGATTACACCGCCTACTGGCTACGGTATGACACCGGCCGGTACCTTATGGATGACCTGTTGGGACTTCGCTCAGACGAGGAGCGACACGAGGCGCTCATCGAGTTGCTCTCCGCACAGGCGACCGCCGCCACCGAAGAGCAACTTGAGCTCGCCATTCCGCACGTCGATCACCAGACGCTCGAAAATGGGGTCGACCTCTACATGATCGATGTCGACAACTACGCCCGACGGTTCACCTACCCGGCACCAGGGACGACGACAGGGGCGATCCACGACCGGATGATCGACGAACACGGCACGCCGGCGATCACGATCGGATACGGCCCTGACTTTGCAGTACTGCGCAGTGACGGCGTCCGGTTGGACATTCCACAGATGGTGACAGAACTCGACGATGGGATCGTTGGCGGCGGAATCAGTGGCGGTGGCCACCTCGTCGTCGGCTCGCTGAATTTCGTCTCGGGTCGCCGCGAGGCTGTGTTGGACTCGCTGACCGAAAAGATGGCCGACGCAGCGGTTGACACGACCGTCGGCTCCGGTCAGACCGACTGAGAGAGGGTCTCACAGCGACAGTCGGGGCGTCTCGTCGGTATCGACCGGCGTTCCCCACCGGAGTCGACGCACGAGGAACGTTCCGGTACCAATCCACGCGAGGGCAATAGCCCCGGCAAAGCTATAGGGAAGTCCCGACTGACCACCGTGCCAGTCGGCTTCGAATGCGGCGGTAAAGTACCCCCCGACGGCCGGATCGGTTACCTGGACCATCACCTCGCGGTTGTCATACAGCGCCGTTGGATTCCAGTTGAGTGACCCGACAACGACGTGGCGCTCATCGACGATGATTCCCTTGGTGTGACTCTTCGCAAACCGGGAACGAGGGTCAATCAGCCGAACGTCAAGATCCAACTGCTCGCGCGTCGCGAGACGCTCAAGATCTGTGGCGAGTTGACGGTTGTCCGCCTCGGCATACCAGGCGCTACTCAATAGCAGACGGACGGTAACCCCGCGGCGCGCGGCGGTGAGTGTTTCGTTGAGGAGGCTAAACTCCGGGTCGACACCGACCTGCTGGATGTAGATTGACTCCTGTGCGCCGGCAAGGAGCCGACGAAGTTCGGTATCGGCGTTGTCGGGTGTCACGAGGAGTTTGACACGGCTATCGTGTGTTCTCTCGGGGGAAAAGCGAGAAGAAAAGGTATCGTTGGCAGGAGCGGCGGCGACCGGAGTGAGTGTCTCGCGGTGCGCTGTCCACGCGATGCCGTCACGGTAGTCGGTGTCGGCGGCGTGAATCTCAGCGAGTGCGTCGGCAAACGGGGCCGCGTGTACGAGAACACCCCACCCGCGGCTCGATCGGCCACCGACACCGGCCGGTTTCCAGTTTTCGGTGAGGACGAGTGCACTGTCATCGACAACCGCATACTTCGGGTGGTGGTTCTGATACCGCGCGTGAGGACCGTCAATCACCGTCACGGGAACGCCGGCGGCAGTGAGCCGATCAAGCACACGGACCTGTCGCTCGGTGACGCCGCCAACAGGCTCCCCCTCAAGGACGACACCGACGGTGACACCCCGCCGGTGAGCATCAATGAGCGCGGCACTGACACGTTGGGAGGTGAGCGTATAGCCTCCCAAGAGGAGTCGATCCTCCGCATCGGCAAGTGTCGACGCCACGACCTCGGGGGCATCCGGCAGGAGAAAGCTGGTCACGGTCGCATTAGGGTGTACCGCTGGGTCGAATGCGGTCGCACCGAGTGGCTCCCAGCCCTCTTCTGGGCGGTACAGATCGGCCTCCGGTGCGCGGCCGTATCGGACCGTGTCGACAGTACGACCGGTAGCGGTCCGAAGGGTGATCACGTCACCGTCGTTGGTGAGGTGCATGTGGCCGGAGACGGTCGCGACTGAACCGGGGGCTGCATCGGGCGGGGATGATAGCGCGAATGTGACCGTCCCGGTGTGCGTGCCGGCCGGAAGACGCACAGCGGCTCCAGCATCGTTGTTGATCGTCCAGCCGGTCGTATCGGTCGCGGTCGGGAACGTGACCGTCACGAACTCCCCCGCGTCACCGTAGGCGACGGGATTCGGGTAGAGAGCGGTGATCTCCGCCTGTGTCGACGGCGTACTGGGGGGTGTCGCTGCGGCGTGACCGGTCACACAGGCGAGTGCGAGGATCATCAGAGCACCGACGACGAGACGGCGAGTCACGGACGAAGTCGGCGAGTATCCGCGTATGAACCTGTTGGCGTTTATCTGTCAGAATAAGAATGATAACATTCATACTGTTCGATGGGAAATCCACCGGACAGCCATGAACTGCAGAGTCGTCGTAGAGGCGGCGGTGCCGGTATACGATGTCGAAACACCCGACGAGGCGGTTCGGATCGCGATTTCGAAGACCGGCGAGATGCTCAATCCCGATCTCAACTACGTCGAGATCAACATGGGCTCGCGGAGTTGTCCGCACTGCGGTGAGGAGCTTGAACCCGCATTCATCGCCGCCGACGAAAGTCTGGTCGCCCTCGAACTGGAGATGACGGTGTTCAACGTCGAGCGCGAGGAACACGCCTCCCGAATCGCCCGCAAGGAGATCGGCCAGTGCCTCGAAAATATTCCGCTCGAAGTCCTTGAGGTTGAGGTAATCGAAGAGGACGAAGAAGAGGAGGAGTCAGCCGCCACGAGCCGACGCGAGGCGGAGTCGTCAACGCCGGCCGACGACGACGATGAGGAGGTGCTCCCGGAGTTCGAGGATCTCATTGACTGAGGGATCGGGGATTCCCCTAACCAGCCGAACCGATCTAGCCCGCGGGGAGTTCCGACGCCCAGCCGGGAGCGACACGCAACGGCCGAAAGGAATGTCGACGCGGTAAGACACAGGCACCGACGGTGCGACCGTGTGACTCGCACGTCACAGTTGTCGCGAGTACGAGTTCTTTTTTCAGTGCGGACGGCGGTAGGACGCTGGCTCACGCCGAATACTGAATCGTTGCCACCAACGGTCGCGTCGGGGAGAGGGGGAGAGGCGGCCACGCTTCCCGGCGAGCACCGAGGAAGGGCCCGACAATGCTGCCCTACGCTCTGCGGGCCGATCCTTATCGTGAACAGTCCTGCGGCTGGGGGTATTACAGTACGACGGGTCGGCTGAGTATCAGCAGTAGCGAATCAGTCGGCGGTCGCCGTGACCTGCTCCGTCTCGGTGGCGACCGCTTCGAGTTCCTCGGTCAGTTCGTCGGCCAGTGTCGAAACAGCCGCCTTGTGGTCTGTTTTCGACCGGTGGATCGATGTCGGTCGGACGCCGAGTGACTCGTAATCAGCGAGCTCAAAGGTTACGTCGTGATAGGTTGCCAGGTCGTTCGATACCTCTGCGAGGAGTCCATGGAGATGAATAAGCTCCTGCTTCTTCATGATACGACTACCTGTTG
>CAZFMU010000082.1:0-7666 GCA_964520165.1 uncultured Salinarchaeum sp.
CCGTCCTCGGCGGCCCGGGACTCCCCAAAGCGGCGCGCCGCCGCGAGGAAGTCAAAGACGTTGTCGGCCCGCTCGTTGAGTTCCAGCACGAAGTCCCCCGTCAGCCGCCGGGTGAGCCCGACAACTCCGCGGGCATCGGCGGCATCAACGGGATCCTGTAGCCGGTAGGCCACATCGATGTCCTCCGAGCCGAGATACGAGCCGGTGTCGTCCGTGAGGCGCTCCTGGAGGGGGTCGGCCGGCCCTTCAAAGTCGATCGTTACTGTCGGTCGTGCCGGCTCCGCGTTGCTATTGACCCAGTCGACGTTCCGTACCTCCAGGCTGAAGTAATCACGCCTCATTACTCAGTTTCACTTTGTGGACGGATTACAAAGAACGTAACGCTCCCGGGGGTACATGGCGGGGAGCTGGCGTACACGCCACCGGAGAAGCCTACAAGAGTTAAGGCCGCGGCTCGACTAGTTGTGATACTGGTTGGGTGACGATGAACGAGGATACGCACGAGAGGCGGGGCCATCCGCGACGGCCCGATGGCGGGACATCAGCGGATCAGCCCGGGCCGGTTGGTCACGGGGTCGATAGCGACCGGGTCGTCGCGGATCCACCCGAGGGACGGATTGCGGCCGTCCGTCAGCACCTTGGTCGGCTCAGTGCAATCCTTCGACCCAGCACGCTTCATGTCGAATCGTACGATCCGCGCCAGCATCGTCCGATTGTCGGCTTCGACGGCGTACCCGGAACCGAGGAGGTCGAGCGCTACTGGGTCAACCCACCGTTTGCCTTCGTCGTCATCCTTTATGATCACGACAAGAACGAACACCGGTATCGTGTTATCGAACCGGAGTTGACCGAGGAGGAGTACGCCCTTCTTGAGCGGGTCTTCGCTGACATTCGCGATCCACTCATCAACCGATCATCGCTTGAGGAAACCGATCCCCAGCAGCTGTTGCGCGACACGCTGCGCGAACAGCTCGGTCAGTACGGCGTTCGCCTCGATACGCCCGCGTTTAGTAAGCTCCTGTATTATCTTCATCGGGCGTTCCGTGGCTACGGCAAGATCGATCCGCTGATGCACGATCCACACATCGAGGATGTCTCCTGTGATGGGTATGATCTGCCGATCTTCGTCTATCACGACGGCTACACCGACCTCCAGACGAACATTACCTTCGAGCGGGAGGACCTCGACAATTTCGTTGTCCGACTGGCCCAGCAGTCCGGCCGACACGTCTCCGTCGGCGATCCAATGGTCGAGGCGACGTTGGCCGGCGGCTCGCGAGTACAGCTGGCCTTCGGCGAGGAGGTCACCCCTCGTGGGTCGGCCTTTACGATCCGAAAGTACGCCGACGAACCGTTCACCCCGGTTGATCTCGTTGACTATGGTACCTTCAGCGTCGAACAGATGGCCTACCTCTGGCTGGCGATCGAGCACAACAAGTCGTTGATCTTTGCCGGCGGGACCGCCAGCGGAAAGACCACCTCGATGAACGCCGTCTCGATGTTTATTCCGCCACGCTCGAAGGTCATCTCCATTGAGGACATTCCCGAGTTGACGCTGTATCACGACAACTGGCTCTCGAATGTCACCCGCGAACGGCTCCATGAGAGCACCGACATCGACATGTACGACCTGCTGCGGGCCGCCCTGCGCCACCGTCCGGAGTACATCATCGTCGGTGAGGTCCGCGGAGCGGAGGCCATTACACTCTTTCAGGCGATGAACACCGGACACACCACCTACTCGACCATTCACGCTGACTCCGTCCAGACGGTCATCAACCGGCTTGAAAACGAGCCGATCAACGTGCCCCGGCCGATGGTGGCCTCACTCGATATCCTCTGTGTCCAGACGCTCACCCGATTCGGCGACGAGCGCGTCCGGCGCAACCAGACCATCGCCGAGATCCAAGGGATCGACCAGCGGACGGGCGAACTCGATTACTCGCCGGCCTACCAGTGGGACCCCCAGACCGACACCGTCGAGTCGATGGGGAGTGCTGTCCTTGATGAGATTGCCGACGATCGCGGCTGGGACTTCGATGCGTTGCGGACTGAACTTGAGCGTCGCGAGCGCGTGCTTGAGTACCTCCTCGAACAGGAGGTCACCGATTACCGCCGGTTCACCGCGATTGTCAACGAGTACTACGCCGACAAGGCGGCCGTGCTTGAGCGGATCGGCGCAGACATCCCTGCGGCCGCCGACGGAGCCTGAGCGATGGTAGTTCCAGAGCAGCGGCTGGCGGCCGAGTCGTTGCTCGAAGGGCTCCAGCTCTACGCACCACTCGGGGTCGCGCTTGTGCTTGTCGGACTGCTTATCGGAGCTGCGCTCAGTCCGCGGCTCTCGGTTGTTGCAACCCGGTTCGCACTCATAGTGTTCGAGGGGGCAATCGACCGACACCGAAGCGAACGGACCCACCGACTGCAGGCCGCGCGGTACGCGACGCCATACCGGGTATATGCGACTCGGACGCTGCTGTTCGCCGTCGGCGGGGGGATCGCCATCGGAATGATAAGCGCATACACCGGGTGGTGGGCACTCCGGGTGCTCGCGGTTGAGTTGTCGGCACTGCCCGAATCGGTGACCAGTCCGACGGCGCCGGTGGCCTTTGCGATGCTACTTGCCAGCGCCATCGGCATCGGACTTCTCGCCGGGGGCATCATCTACTGGCTGCGGTGGTGGTATCCGGGCTCACTCGCGGAGTCACGGGAAAAACGCATCGACGCGACCATGCCCCAGATTGTCGCGTTTGTCTACGCCCTCGCCCGCAGCGGCATGGCTTTCCCCGAGGTCATGCGGATCACCGCTGCGCATAGCGACATCTATGGGGCGGCCGCTGAGGAGTTCGAGGTCGGGGTCCGGCACATGGACATCTTCGGTCGCGATATCGTCACCGCACTCCGTGAGATGAGCGACCGGTCGGCGAGTGACACCTTTGGCGAGTTCGCTGAGAATCTCGCGAGCGTCCTCCAGAGCGGTCGCGATCTTGAGTCGTTCCTCGAAACCCAACACCAGGAGTTCCGCGAGGAGGCCGAGGCCCAACAGCGCCAGTTGCTCACGCTGTTGTCGACGCTCGCGGAGGCCTACGTGACGCTCTTTGTCGCTGGACCCCTGTTTTTGATCACCATTCTCATTATCTTCGGGCTGACCGGCGCTCAGACGTTGACGCCGTTGCGACTCTTTGTCTATCTGGTGTTGCCCGCAGGAAACGTCATCTTCATGGCGTATCTGGATACGGCGCTTGGCTCCTTCGGCGGGATCGGGCGTGGGACGCCGGAAGCGGACAAAACGGCGCCTGAACCGGTTGCCGGAGGAGTGAATGGCATCCCGAAAGCAGATCAGGGACAGACCGACGGCGGCCACCCCGTCCGTTCGGAGGTCACCCGTCAACTGGCTCTGTACGACCGCCTTAGTCGGATCCAGACCCGTCTGCGAGATCCTCTCGGCACGCTGCGACAGTCACCAGAGGTGATCCTCTATGTAAGCGTTCCGCTCATGATTGTGATCACCGCCATTCGCGCGCTGCTTGGTGGACCGCTCACGCTGGGGCGAGCCGAAGGGCTGCTCGTCCAGTTCGCCGTCGTCGTTGTCGGCTCCTTTGCCATAGCGTATACGTATCATCGACGGCGAATCGAACGGATTGAGGCGGTTGTGCCGGACTTTCTTGATCGATTAGCAAGCGTCAACCAAGCAGGGGTGGCGGTCATCCGGAGCATCGACCGGGTGCGCGAGAGTGATCTGGGCGCGCTCAACCCCGAAATCGACCGACTCTGGGCGGAGTTACAGTGGGGGGCAAGCATCGAGACGGGGCTTAAACGGCTTGAGGCGCGCGTGCAGACGGTTACGATGTCGCGCGTCGTTGCACTCATCACCAACGCGATGAGCGCCAGCGGGCAGATTGCACGCGTACTTGCAATTGCGGCGGCCCAGGCGAAGGCCGACCGGACGCTCAAGCGCGAACGCCGCCAAGAGATGCTCGTCTATACGATCGTCATTTACGTCTCCTTTGCGGTATTTCTCGCGATTATCGTCGCCCTCGATACCGTGTTGCTGCCGAATCTCCCCGAGGCCGGAATCGGTGGTGGGGGCACGCCGGCGGGCGTTCCAACCGGTGGGCTCTCGGGATTCGGCGATGTCGATGTCGCCGCCTACCAGACCGTCTTCCGGCACACGGCCTACATCCAGGCGCTTGTCACCGGGCTCATTGCGGGGCAGATGAGCCGGGGTGACATCCGTGCCGGCGCGGTCCACGCGACCGTATTGCTCGTGATTGCCGCGGTGACGTTCGCAGTGATTTGAGCGACCGACTACGCCACGAGCGTCTCGGCGGCATCAATATCAGCCGGTGTGTTGACGTTCACCCGGTCGGTTCCAAGCGGTACTGCTAACACCGGATCGGTCGCCGCGAGCCGATCAATCGCGTGGGTGAGTTCAATCTCACCGGTCGCCGCCAGCGGGGTTGCCGCGATGGCGTCAAAGATGGCCGGCGAGAGCACGTAGCAGCCGGTCGTGACGCGTGTTCCCGGTGGGTTCTCGGGCTTCTCGACGATCGATTCCACCCGGTCGTCAGTGGTCTGGACCACCCCCGTGGTCCGGGCAACATCGAGGGTGGTCGTCTCGGTCGCCACCACGGCTGTTGTGGAGTGCGTCCGAAACCGGTCGATCGGCCGGCGAAGTGTCCCGGCAACGATATTGTCGCCGTTGAGGACTACAAACGGACCCGCGACCGCCTCGCGGGCCTGATACACGGCGTGGCCGAGGCCGCGACGGTCGTCCTGCCAGACGTACTCGATTGGCGTCTCCTGGTAAGTAGTACCGAAGCGCGCACGAATCTGCTCGCCGCGGTAGCCACACACCACAATCAGTCGGTCGACGCCGCTGTCGATGAGCGTTTCAAAGACGTGTGCGAGCAGTGGCCGGTCGGCCACCGCGACGAGCCCCTTTGGCTGGTCCGCCGTCAGCGGTCGCAGCCGTGTTCCCGCGCCGGCCGCCGGTACGACCGCATCCATACCCATCGGTTCGAGAGCGGCCACAAAGGCATTGCCGGTTAGCGGGGCCCCGAAGTAAAGAAATCGTATTCGCAACAACTGATAAACAGGCTCCGATTGAAGAGATCGACATGGACCGTTGCGATGTCCGGGCGGTATACGATGAGATTGCCACCCACTTCGCGCAGACACGCCAGCACCCCTGGCCGGAGGTTGAGGCGTTTCTCACAGATGTCAGTGGACATATCGGTCTCGACATCGGGTGTGGGAACGGCCGGCATCTCGAACCGCTCGGGAACCGGGTCGATCGCGTCCTCGGCCTTGATGTGAGTCCCGCGCTACTCGGCGTTGCAGCCACCGATCATCCCAGTGTCTCGTTGCTCGCCGGCGACGCCGCGCGACTCCCGGTTGCCACAGACATGATCGATGTCGCCCTCTATGTTGCGACCCTGCATCACCTTCCCGAGCGCTCGCTTCGGATCGACAGTCTCGACGAGTTAGCGCGCGTGCTTACCCCAGACGGACAGGCGCTGGTCAGCGTCTGGAGCACCGCTCACGACCGCTTCGATCGGACGGCGGGGTTTGATACAACGGTCGACTGGACGTTGCCCGGTGGACGGACCCTCCAGCGATTCTACCACATCTATGATCCCGAGGAGTTCAGTGCCGATCTCGCCGCGAGTGCGCTTACCGTCGAGCGGACACGGATCTCAAGTGGGAACTGTTACGCGCGAGTACGCGGAAGAAAGTGAGCTACGCCGGGACGGCCTCGGTGCGTTTCTTGCGGGCGATGTAGCCCGCGATCTTGTTACGCACGTTCTTTGAGGTGATGTTCGTCAACGTCTCAACAGCCTCCTTGTTGTGCTCGAAGTCCGTCGAGAAGGCATCGGGGTAGCGTTCGAGCAGTACCTGTCCGGTCTTTTTGATGTACCCGGGCTTGATGGTCATATCTCGTGTGTTGCCGGTCCGACCAAAAAAGGGTTCGATCCGCCCGGACCTATCGCCGCCGCACAAGACCGGACGCAATCAAGAGGCCGAGTACTGCACCCAGGAGGCCGAATCCGGGTTGCGTCGAGGATACCGGCGCGGGCTCCGGCGACTGGACTGCGATCGTCACACGTGCCGTATCGGCCTCGATAGTTGCAGTACCGGCTTCCGGCGCCCGATAGGTGACTGTGTGAGTCACCGTTTCGCCCGCATCAAGTGTTCCCGCGAGTCGGTCGATTGCGCGACCGTCGGCGAAGATGGTCTCGCGGTACGTCCCAGGGAGATCGCCCTCGTTGGCAACACGCACGTCGATGGCGACAGTCGCATTCGGGGCGACCGAAATGGTCTCGTTCGGCGTGACGGCACTGTCATTGACGCGGATTGCCGCGATTGTATAGGTGATGCGTTCCGGATCAATGTCAAAGACTCGCTGAAATGTTTCGTTATCCCACAGCGTTGGGCGCTCGGCTGTCTCGGTGTAACGCCGGCCAGCCTCGCGGATCGATCGGTTGCCGGCAGCCTCAAGCATCGAAAGAAACGCCGCGTTGTCGACCGGCCCCTCGTGATCGTTCAGTGCACGAAAGACCGTCGCGAGCCGACTGTTTGCCTGCCGGAGGTGGCCGTCAAGTGCACCGGCAACCAGCGGGCCAACGTAGTAGTTGCCGTGGGTGTACCGCCATGACGACGGGGCGGTCAGGCGAACGTCCGCATAGCGCTCGCGGGCACCCATGGCAAGTCGCTCGCGGAATGCCGCATAGCCAATGCGGCGCTGTTCGAGCGTCATCGCCGCGGCGTAATAGACCGCGGAGGCTTCGCGGTACCACCGCAACGACGGCTCAAGTGCGAACGCCTGACGAGTGTGGACGTACTCGTGGAGCCAGACGTTATCAGCGGTCGCAAGCGGCTCGTCGGCCTGAACCCACAGGTCGGCCGGGCCGGTCTGGAGGCCGCGCACCCCCCAGTCGACGCCCGTTGGTGCCGCGACAACAAAGACCCGCTCGTCGCGGTCACCAACGCGCAGCCGGCCAGCCGCGTCCGTTAGCGAAGCAAGAATCGCATCCGCGTCCGCCTCAAGCTCGGCCGCCGCTGGGATCACTAACTGGATCGTCTGGCCGTTCGCGTTGCGGGTGTACTGGCGGTAATCACCGAAAACGGCGATAACGTCGCTTGCGACTCCCACACCATCGACGCGAGTACTGCGGTTGAGCCCGACGGGTTCGCCACGCGAACGCCAGTGGTGACTGGTCGGCGGGCGAGCGACAATTCCCCAGTCGCCCGTATCAGCAAAGACATACCGGCCGGTGGTGGCGATCGGATCGGTGCGGTCAATCGTCCGATTAGCCGGTGTGCGGTAGGTAAGCGTCGGCTGACGCGTTCGGCCATCCCACGCGAACGTCCGGGTGTCGATTCGGTCGAACCCCCGGGCATCAAGCGCGGTTGCTCCGTCGGGAAGCGTCACCTCCAGCTCAACGAGCGGATCAGGCAGTTGGTAGGACTGACGCACGCCGAAAGAGCCCGGTCGCTCCGGTGTTGGATAATAGGTCTGCTGGAGATCGATTGTCGTCTCTGCGTCTTCGGGCCCGGGCTGGATCTCCCCGCCAGGGTCGTACTCACCGGTCTCGGCGGGGGAGATCGACGGCGTTGCGTTCGTTGTGTTCGTAACAGTCGCCGCTGTTGCCGCTGGGGTGAGAAG
>CAZFMU010000083.1:0-4533 GCA_964520165.1 uncultured Salinarchaeum sp.
CGATCCTCAATAGTTCCGGTAAACAGACTGCGAAGGGAATCTGGAATGTCTACCATGGGTACGCTATATTCCCAGCACATAAGTAATTCATTACTTTCGCGGCTCGATCAGGGCCGATGAACCGGCGGGTTTTACACACCGAGCGTCCCCATTGGTGGACATGACCCACGACGCGTTTCCTACAGACAGGCCAGCGGTGGTCACGTGTGGGCTCCCATACGCCAACGGTGACCTCCATATCGGCCACCTCCGGACGTACGTGGCCGGCGACCTGTACGCGCGGGCACTCGAGCGACTGGACCAGCAGACGGCCTTCGTCTGCGGGTCGGACATGCATGGAACTCCGATCGCGGTTAATGCCGCCGAGGCCGGGGTGTCGCCGAAGGAGTTTGCGATGGAGTACCACCAGCAGTACAAACAGACCTTCCCGAAGTTTAACGTCGAATTTGATAATTACGGACACACCGACGACGAGACCAACGCCGCTTTGACCCGTGAGATTGTCGAGACGCTTGAAACTGAGGGGTACGTCTACGAGAAGGAGATCAAGGTTGCCTGGGATCCAATCGAAGACCAGCCACTTCCCGACCGGTTCGTGGAAGGCACCTGTCCGTACTGTGGGGCGACCGCCCGCGGCGACGAGTGTGATGAAGGCTGTGGCCGGCATCTTGAACCTGGCGAGATCGAAGATCCTGTGTCGACAATCACGGGGAACCCCGCGGAATACCGCGAACGGACGCACAAGTTCTTCGAGGTGTCAGAGCTCGCGGAGTACCTCAGCGACTTTCTTGACCGACTCGAAGGGACCGATAACGCGCAGAACCAGCCCCGGCAGTGGATCGAGGAGGGGCTACAGGACTGGTGTATCACCCGTGATCTGGAGTGGGGAATCGACTACCCCGAGGAAGACACAGAGTTGGTGTTGTACGTCTGGGTTGATGCCCCGATCGAGTACATCGCCTCAACCAAGGAGTACACCGAGCGGGTCGGCCCCGAAACCTACGACTGGGCGGAGGCCTGGCAGAATGATGGCGAGATCGTCCACATCATTGGCCGAGATATCATCCAGCATCACACCATCTTCTGGCCGGCGATGCTCCATGTTGCTGATTATACCGAGCCACGGGCGGTCTGTGCGACCGGGTTCATTACGATTAACGGCAAGGGTCTCTCGACGAGCCGAAACCGGGCAATCTGGGCGCATGAATACCTCGAAGAGGGACTGCATCCGGATCTGCTGCGGTACTATCTTGCGACGACCGGCGGACTCCAGCAGGACGTTGACTTCTCTTGGGAGAAGTTCCAACAACGGGTCAACGGCGAGTTGGCCGATACGCTGGGGAACTTCCTGTACCGCGGACTGCTATTTGCCGACCGACACTATGACGGCACCCCGGATACCGAGCCAAGCGAAGCGGTCATCGAACGTATCGAGACAGCTATCGCGGACTTCGAGGCTGCCGTCAACGAGTACGCGATCCGTGATCTAGGCGAACTCGCCGTCGAACTGGCCGGCTTCGGAAACGAGTACATCCAACGTAACGAACCGTGGAAGCTGATTGACGAGGACCCTGAGGCGGCGGCGACAGTCATCCGTGACTGTGTCCAGTTGGCCCGCGCGGTGACCGTGCTCGCCGAGCCGATCATGCCGGAAAAGGCCGCAGCGTGGTGGGATCACGTTGGCGACGGTCAATCGGTTCACGAGGTGTCAATCGACGCTGCACTTGAGGCACCCGCTGCCTCATTTACGGCACCGGAGACGCCGTTCGATCAGCTTGAAGACGACCAGATCGACACGCTTGAGACGGCGCTTGAGGAACGCATTGAGGAGACGGCGATGGACTCAGAGGAATCCACTCCAGAACTCGAACCGCTTGTTGAAGACCGCGTTGACTTTGAGACCTTCAAGAGTCTCGATCTCCGGGTGGGCCGAATCGAATCGGCCGAGCCGATTGAGGGGGCCGACGAGCTACTCCGGCTTGAGGTTGACATCGGCGTCGAAACCCGACAACTTGTTGCCGGACTGAGGCAGCTACACGATGTCGACGAGCTGCCTGGAACAAAAATCATCGTTGTCGCCAATCTCGAGAAAGCCGAGCTCTTCGGTGTTGAGTCGAATGGGATGTTGCTTGCAGCCGGCGATGACGCCGATCTCCTGACGACTCACGGGGATGCGGTCCCGGGCGAACGCATCGAGTGATCCCGGGAGCCTCTTGAGTGCAGACGATATATCACAACCATGTCCGAACCACCGGTCGAGCCCGGCCCGGATACCGCTGAGAGAGCCCCGCGCGACCGGCCGATTGAACCTGGTGACCCCCGTTTCGAGAACGTCCTGTTTGTGCTGGTAGGCGTCCTGATCGGTGTCGGAGTGATTTATCGGGCGGCGGGCATCTTCGGCTAGTGAATCGCCTCAGGAGACACTATCCATCGGAATTTCCAGACAAGAGATGCGCGGGCCGGGATTTGAACCCGGGTTGCGACCGTGGCAGGGTCACGTGATACCACTACACTACCCGCGCACACTTCGCGGCATTGGCCGCGAGGACACTCCAAGGTAGGTCGCGTTTGCGGTTTAAGCGTTGCGAAAGGGCCCCTTCCAATCGTGTCGAAACCGACAAACGCCGCTCCCGCATTGGACGACCATGGAGGTACTCGAGCGGTACCGGCCGATCATCGATGACTTCGAAGCGTTCGAGGCGGCCTGTCGGCGGCCGCTGCCGAAGGTCGTTCGCGTGAATCCGATCAAGACGACGCCGGCAGCCGTCCAATCGCTTTTCGATACGACCGGAATCGCCTACGAGCCGGTCGACTGGTCCGACCGGCTGTTACGACTTGCGACGGACGCGCCTGGCCGGACGCTCGGCTGGTATCTCGGCTGGGTGCACGGCCAGGAGGAGGTTTCTGCGCTGCCCGCCCACCTGTTGGATCCCGCTCCTGGTGACCGAGTCCTCGATGCGTGTGCGGCCCCAGGGAGCAAGACGACGCAGTTGGCCGCACTGATGGATGACCGCGGTCGGTTGATCGCCAACGATAGCAACCTTGGCCGGCTTTCAGCGCTTCGATCAAATGCCGAACGGCTCGGTCTCACAAACGTCGCGGTGACCAACCGTGACGGTCGCGAACTCTCGTTTGAGGCGTTTTCGTTCGACCGAGTCGATGCCGCGTTGGTTGATGTCCCCTGTTCGTGTGAGGGCACCATCCGGAAGAATCCCGACGCACTCGATCGGTGGAGCCGTGACCACGTTGAGGGTCTGAGTGGTGTTCAAAAGGGGCTGCTCCGTCGGGCGGTCCGTCTAACTGCACCCGGTGGCCGTGTCGTCTACTCGACCTGCACCTTTGCCCCCGAAGAGAATGAGGCCGTCCTTGATCACGTCCTCGAAAAAGAGGACTGTCGGCTCGTCGACCAAGACCTCCCAATCGAACATGCTCCGGGGGTGACCAAGTGGAACGGCGAGACGTACGATCCGGCGGTCCGCCGCGCTGCCCGGATTTATCCCCACCACAATGACACCGGCGGGTTCTTCTGTGCGACCATCGAGGTGGGCGCATGACCGACAGCGAACGGTTCGATCGGCTTCCGGCGACGGCAGCCGATCGGTCGGTCAACGACCGTCCAACCCGTGAGGATGTCTGTACATGGTGGTCCGATCGCTACGGCATTCCGCAAGCGACCTTCGACGGGTTCAGCTTCTGGGAGCGTGGCAACGGCAAGATCTGGGTCGCTCGTGGGACCGAACCCGATCCGGTTGCCATCCAAGGCCTTGGGATGCTGGCCCTGCGTACCCGCGGCGAGCACTGGAAACCAACGACGAACGCCGTCCAGCGGTTCGGCGCGGCAGCTACGCGCAACGTCATTGCTCTCTCGCCGGAAGAGGCGCGCGCGTTTATCGCCGGCGAGGACCAGGAACTGTCGTGGGACGGCGACTGGGGGTATCTCATTGCCACGCTATCGGTGGCCGATCGGTCGGTTCCACTCGGGGTTGGCTTGTACGTCTACGGCGAGTTACGGTCGACGGTCCCGAAGGGCCGTCGTCGCGAACTTTCGCCGTGGTGATCACGCGACGGTAGCCGACTCTTGGACTTCGTGGACGATGTAAATATCATAGCCGTGATCCTCCGAGAGTGGTGACCCGACGCTTGACACCGGTGGTGCCGCATCACCGGCGTTCTCACTCCCAATAAATACCGTCGTTGGATCGATGTCGGCGGCCACCCGTCGAATTGTGCGGACGACGTCGTCGGTTACCGACGCTCGCTCGTCGCTGTCACCAGGTCGCTCAAAGCGGACCGTGGCCTCAGGGGCGATCTTCTCGATGGTTACCCGTAGTCCGCGGTGGACCCGATCACGGTCGAACGGCTCATCCTCGTCGAGCCAGCCCCGATCGCGCACGTACTGTACGTTATCGGGGACAACAACGAGTGCGATAACCTCCTCGTCGATCGCCGCTCCAAACTGTCGAGCCCGCATGAGAGCGGTCTGCGACAGCGCGGAGTCGTCGTATGGCACCAGCAGCGACATGCGCGCATGTC
>CAZFMU010000083.1:4633-7665 GCA_964520165.1 uncultured Salinarchaeum sp.
GCGCGATAGGTGCGTTTTTACGGATCAATCCCTTACCCGAGGTTAAGATGGCGAGCGAGAAGATTCTCGGAATTGACCTTGGAACGACGAACAGCGCGTTTGCGATCATGGAGGGGGGCGACCCGGAGATCATCGTCAACAACGAGGGCGAACGCACGACGCCCTCGGTCGTTGCCTTCACCGACGATGGTGAGCGGCTGATCGGCAAGCCGGCGAAGAACCAGGCCGTTCAGAACCCCGATCGTACGATTCAGTCGATCAAGCGGCACATGGGTGAGGGGGACTATACCGTCGAGATCGATGACGACGAGTACACGCCCGAACAGATCTCGGCGATGATCCTCCAGAAGATCAAACGCGACGCCGAGGACTATCTCGGTGACGAGATCGAGCGTGCCGTCATCACGGTCCCGGCGTACTTCAACGACCGCCAGCGACAGGCCACGAAGGACGCTGGCGAGATCGCTGGCTTTGAGGTCGAACGAATCGTCAACGAACCGACGGCGGCCTCAATGGCCTACGGGCTCGACGATGAGTCCGACCAGACAGTCCTTGTGTACGACCTCGGTGGGGGGACCTTTGACGTGTCCGTCCTCGAACTTGGCGGCGGTGTCTACGAGGTTGTCGCGACAAACGGTGACAACAATCTCGGTGGCGACGACTGGGACCAGGCCATCATCGATCACCTGGCTGATGACTTCGAGGATGAACACGGCATTGACCTCCGTGAGGACCGACAGGCCCTCCAGCGGCTCAAGGACGCCGCCGAGGAGGCGAAGATCGAACTGTCCTCGCGTAAGGAGACCGAGATCAACCTGCCGTTTATCACGGCGACAGATGACGGACCGCTGCATCTTGAGACCTCCCTCACCCGGGCGACCTTCGAGTCGCTCACCGATGATCTCCTTGAGCGGACTGTCGGTCCGACCAACCAGGCGCTTGAGGATGCCGGATACGATACCGACGATGTCGACGAGGTCATCCTTGTCGGTGGCTCGACCCGGATGCCCCAGGTACGCGAGAAGGTCAAGGAGATGACCGGTATCGACCCCCAGACGAGCGTCAACCCCGACGAGGCCGTCGCGCTCGGTGCTGCCATCCAGGGCGGTGTCCTCGCGGGCGATGTCGACGACATTGTCCTGCTTGACGTGACGCCGCTGTCGCTGGGCGTCGAGGTCAAGGGTGGTCTCTTCGAACGGCTTATTGACAAGAACACCACGATTCCGACCGAAGAGTCAAAGGTCTTCACCACGGCCGTCGACAATCAGACCTCCGTCCAAATCCGCGTCTTCCAGGGTGAGCGCGAGATCGCCGAAGAGAACGAACTGCTCGGTGCCTTCCAGTTGACGGGGATTCCGCCAGCGCCTGCTGGCACGCCACAGATCGAGGTCACCTTCTCGATCGACGAGAACGGGATCGTCAATGTCTCCGCGGAGGATCAGGGCTCCGGCAACGAGGAGTCGATCACCATCGAGGGGGGTGTTGGTCTCTCCGACGAGGAGATCGAACGGATGCAACAGGAGGCCGAAGAACACGCCGAAGAAGACCAGCGTCGCCGTGAACGGATCGAGGCGCGTAACGATGCCGAAGCGGCGATCCAGCGCGCCGAGAACCTCATCGAGGAGAATGAGGAGAACGTTGATGATGAGCTGATCGAGGAGATTGAGGATGAAATCGAGAACGTCGAGACGGTCCTTGAGGACGAGGATGCTGCTGCCGACGAGATTAATGCGGCCGTTGAGGAGCTAACCGAGGCCCTCCAACAGATTGGTCAGCAGATGTACCAGCAGGAGGCGGCCGCTGGCGCGGCCGGTGCGGGTGCCGGTGCCGCCGGAGGCGCCGCTGGTCCGGGCGCCGGAGCCGCTGGCCCAGGCGCCGGGGCTCCCGGCGGCGATGACGATGAGGAGTACGTCGATGCCGACTTCGAAGAGGTTGACGACGACGACAAGCAGTCCAACAACTGACTCTCGCTCCGGACGTTTCAAGTAGGACTACCGCCTATCAACTGGTGTTCTAACGGATGAGTACGGACTTTTACGAAATCCTCGGGGTGAGCCAGGACGCCACCGAAGAGGAGATCAAGCAGGCCTACCGCGACAAGGCGACGGAGTATCATCCGGACGTGAGTGACGACCCCAACGCCAAGGAGAAGTTCCAGAAGCTCCAGAAGGCCAAGGAGGTGCTCACCGACGAGGAGAAGCGCCGCGCCTACGACCAGCTCGGCCATGAGCGATACATGCAAGCCGAGAAACGCGGTGGTTTCGATCAAGAGGGTCCTGGAGGGGCCCAGGCCGGCGCCGGTGGCATGGGGGGTGGCCCCTTTGGTGGGCAAGGTTCCTTCGGCGGTATGGAGGATATCTTCGAGGAATTCTTTGGCGGCGGTGGCGGCGGCCGCAGCCGTGGAGGCCGTGACCTCCGAACGGAGTTGACGATCGATCTCGAAGACGCCTACCACGGGGGGCAGCGTGAACTCTCGATCGAACGCCCCGAACCCTGTCCGGACTGTAATGGAACGGGCCATCCGCCAAGTAGCTCCTCCCGAACCTGTCCCGAGTGTGACGGTGCCGGCCAGGTTCGAAGTGTCCAGCGGACACCCTTCGGCCAGGTCCAGCAGACCCGGACCTGTCCGCGTTGTGAGGGTGAGGGGCAGATCTACGACGAGACCTGCTCGACCTGTGGCGGTTCCGGCACTGTTCGCCGTGAGGTCACGCTCACGGTCGACATTCCGGCCGGCATCGAGGACGGACAGACCCTCCGGATGGAGGGCGAAGGCGCTCCCGGCGACGACGGTCGACGACGCGGTGATCTCTTGATCGATGTGACTGTCCGCGAGCACGACGAGTTCGAACGTGAGGGTGATGATCTTCGATTCCGCAAGCCCATCTCCTTCCCCCAGGCTGTCTTCGGTGACTCGGTTACCGTCCCGACCTTTGACGGCGACGTCGAACTCGACATACCATCGGGCACCCAGAGCGGCGAGACGTTCCGACTCCGCGGCAAGGGCATGCCGCGACTGCGACGACGGGGCTCTG